>JBCNPG010000069.1:0-9384 GCA_039593445.1 Pedobacter sp. | reverse complement strand
CGTAAGGAACGTGCAGAACATAGACTTTGTCGCAACAGCCACAACAGCGACCATCACAACGGACGCAGCAGGCGCAGTAAGCGCGTCGGGTGGCAATGTTATTTCCTATCAGGTAGACGCAGATGGCTTCGTAAATCTGCCAGCCATAGGAAAGGTAAACGTGGTAGGCCTAACGCGAAGGGAGGCAACCGCCAAACTGCAGCAGATCTATGCAGAAAAATTATTGGTGGACCCTATCATAGAGCTTACCGTCGTAAATGTTAAAGTAACGCTTCTGGGAGAATTTAACAAGCAAGGCAATTTCCTATTAGAGCGCGACAATACGACGTTAATCGATATTTTGGGAGAGGCTGGCGGGATTTCTAAAATTGCCGACCCAAAAACCTGCAAAATCATCCGTGGCGACAGGAGCAACCCTGAGGTTATTTACGTAAACCTTAACGACATCAACAGCTTGGCCAGCAAAAAATTGATTTTGCAGAACAACGACATTATTTTGATCCAACCAACAAAAAATGCGGCCTTAAGCGAAAAACTGCAAAGCTTTAACAACATTGTACAGCCTCTTCTTGTTGTAATTAACGTTGCCGTACTGATCTTTACTTTTACCAGATAATGAACAACCCTGAAACTGCACCTAACCCTAAATCTGTAAGACAGGATATTGATTTTTATAAAATATTCAAGGTCTTTTTAAGCCGCTGGTACTGGATAGCCGGTTGCGTAGTCATTGCATTGATTATTGCAAGAATAAATTTGTTGTTAACGCCTCCTATCTATCAAACCAGTGGTTCATTAAAGCTGCAGGAGAGCAATCCGACCATCAATACCATGGCCAACGCGCCTTCTACGCAGGTTTACAACTATACCGACAAGATACAGGCTGAAGGCTTTGTCATCCGTAGCAACGACGTGATCATGAATGCCATTTCCAATATCGATTATAAGATTTCCTATTACTTAAAAGGAAGGATAAGAACGAGCGAGCTTTATCCCCAAAAACCCTTCAAAATAGAAATTCTGCAACAGGATTCGGCCAATTTCGACCGGTCTAAATACTACGTTGAAGCCATCAATGCCAATACTTTTTCGCTGGCTTTGGGCGAAAAGGGCGCCAAACGGACCATTCGTTACGGCGAACCCATTAAAATGGGCAATATGGTTTTCAAGATCACCAGTCCCATTCCGTCAGGTTCCTATAGCTTTAAATTCAATAGCAAAGATGAATTTGTTGGTCGCGCCAGCAGCATCAATACCGGCGAAGCGGCACGTTTTACCAATATCATGTACATCAGCCTAACGGACGCCAATCCGGTTTTCGCGGCCGATATGCTCAACGCCATCATGAAGGAGTACGTGGCTTATGATGCGGCACAAAAAAGGAGGTCGGCAAGGCAAACCATCGAATTTATCGAGAACCAGCTTAAACTGGTAAACCGCAAGGCAGATACCGCCGGCAGCAAGCTAACCGATTATAAGGTGAAGAACAAAATCATCGACCTGGGCAGCAGCACACAGATGGACATCGGCAAACTGAGCGATTTTGAAAAACAAAGATCGATAATCAGCATCGAAATGGTTGGCATTAACCAGCTTGAAAGCCAAATCAACAACAGCAGAGGCAAAATAGACATCAATATGGACTTGGAGGGCAATGTAAGCGCACTGCTGGGCGGGCTCATTACCCAACTCAATTCAGTTATTGCAGCCAGGGAAACGAAGCTTACCCAGTTCAGGCCCAATTCGCAACCCATCCAGGAGCTGGACCAACAAATCGCAACGTTTAAAACTGCGATCAGGAACAACATTAACTCGCTGAAAGAGCGCAATCAAAAAACCTTGAGGTATATCGATTCGCAGATTGCCCAAGCCAACCAGAATATCAGCAAAATACCTAGCAAGGAGAGGGATTTTGTACAATACCAGACTAATTTCGACGTGAACAACAAGGTACTCACCTACCTTTCTGAAAAGAAACTGGAATCGGAGATGAATGCCGCCGCCATTGTTCCAGGGGCTGCCATCGTAAACCTCGCCTATCCTTCATACGTAGCCATTTCGCCTCAGCCCAAACGGCTCTATTCCTTTGCGGCCATGGTAGGACTTGCCTGTGGTTTTGGCCTTATTTTGTTGGTTCGCTTCCTCAATCCTTACATCTACGACAAGGAAACCGTAGAAGCCTTAACCAACACTCCAATTATCGGTGTGATCAGAAAATTCCCCGAATACATCGACAAAGACAACAGACAGGCGCTTTCCTTATCAAAACCCAAGTCGGTATTTGCCGAATCGGTCCGTTCGGTTAGGACCAACCTCAGCTTTTTGGCCAGCCATAAAAAGAGTAAAACCATCTGTATCACCTCCGAAATCTCTGGCGAGGGCAAATCTTTCGTTACGGTAAACCTGGCTGGAACCTTGGCCTTGATCGACAAGAAAATCATCTTGATCGCTGCAGATTTGCGCAGGTCAAAACTGCACAAGGTATTTGGCAGCAACAACAAAGTGGGCTTGAGTTCTTACTTATCTGGGCAAAAAACATTGGAAGAAGTGATTATCCATGACGATGTGCACAATATCGATTTTATTCCTTCAGGCCCTGTTCCTCCCAATCCTTCAGAGCTCCTGCATACCGATGCCATGAAAAAACTGCTCGAAATATTGGCCCCGCAGTATGACTATGTATTGGTAGATACAGCCCCGGTTGGCTTGGTTTCTGATGCCATTCCGCTTATCCGGCAGTCTGATGTCAACCTGTTTGTTATCCGTTCTGGCAAATCGCAATATAGGGCTGCAGCCATACCAGAAAGGTTATCAAGGGAATATGGACTGAGCAACATGGCCATCGTACTCAATGCTTTTGGCGACGATGCCCTCCACTCTAACTATTACACCACCGATTATGCCCGAGGCGGCGGCAATAGCACCTATTACTACTCCGACTATTCGGGATATGCAGGTTCAGGCTATTACGAAGACCCTAAAAAATGGTGGCAGTTTTGGAAAAAGAAAGACGAATAAGCGCCTACCGCCTATCTTAGCACCGGTATGATAGACAGCACCTATAAATGGTATCCCCTATATACAAGATCGAGGGCCGAAAAAAAAACCCTCGAAGAGTTAACTAGGAAGAACATCACAGCGTATCTGCCTTTAAAAAAGGTAATGAAACAATGGAGCGACCGCAAAAAAATAGTGGAAGAGCCTTTGTTGAAATCCTACATCTTTGTGTTCATTTCGGCAAAAGAGTATGCCGAAGTACTCATGACTTATGGCGTGAGCCGTTTCATTTACTTTTCAGGCGAAATTGCCACTATTGCCGAAAAGCAGCTGGAAGATCTTAAGTTGTTGTTAGCCAATGCCAACGACCTCGAAGTGATCGAGCATGATGTTGCTTTAGGCGAAAAAGTTTTAATTAAGGCTGGCCCTTTCAAGGGAATTATGGCAGAATTAGTATCTTTAAAGAACAAAAGAAGTATAGTTTTACGCTTGCAAAACCTGGGTTATTCTATCCATATCAATACTTCGATGGCTTACATCCAGCCATTGAAATAAGCCACAGGAAAACAGAAGGTTACAAAAAATAGCTGTAACTGAGAGGGCGAAGCTGTGCCCAGCCTGCACATATTCCGAGTTGGGCATGTATTTTGCATAGGCCTGGGAAACTAAAACTAGATGTGTAGAATTGCCGGGGTAATTTCCAAAAACTTCTCTGTTCCTGAATTGCAAAATCATGTGACGTTGATGTGCGACAGCATGAAACATGGCGGACCGGATGACTTTGGCGTTGTTGTGGATGGAGAGCGGAAAGTATGCCTTGGAAATCGGCGTCTTTCCATTTTAGACCTTAGCGAGGCGGGCCACCAACCCATATTGAACGACGACGCGCAACTGGTAATAGCCTATAACGGTGAGATCTACAATTTCAAGCTGCTTAGAAACGAGCTTGTCCAACACGGGTTTAAGTTCAATTCGGAATCAGATACGGAAGTCATCATCAAAGCCTACGAGTTTTGGGGCGAAGATGCCTTCGAAAAATTGAATGGCATTTTTGCCTTTTGCCTGCACGATAAACGCAAGAACTGCATTTATTTGGTGAGGGATCAAAGCGGCGTAAAACCGCTTTACTATAATGCCAACATCAATCAGTTGGTTTTCGCTTCGGAAGTAAAGGCTTTTGCCCACTCAGGATTTAACTTCAACGAAAACGAGAACTGGAAAATCTACTATTTGGCGTTCGGACATATCCCGGAACCGTTTACTACGCTTAAAAATGTGTATGCATTGCCCAAAGGTAATTTTCTCAAATATGAACTTGGCGACGGCTCGTTCAGGATCCGCCCTTATTTCGAATTCAGTGCGGCCATTGCGATTATCGACGAAAGCGAAGCGATTGCAAAAATCAGGGAAGAATTGACCAAAGCTATTAAACTGCAATTGATCTCTGACACGAGCATAGGTGTTTTGTTTAGTGGCGGACTTGATTCTTCGATCATTACGCTATTGGCAGACAGTTATACAAAAGGAAACCTTACGTCCATTTCAGCCAACTTTAACGAAATAGATTTTTCGGAACATTCGCACCGAGAAGCTATTTCTGAGCGTGTTTCGGCCAACAAGCACGAGCACCTCATTACCTATCGCGACTTTGTATACAACTTTGAAACGGTAATGGCATGTATGGATCAGCCTACCAACGATGGCATCAATACTTGGTTCATCTGCAAATGCGCCAAGGAAAACGGCATCAAGTCGGTACTTTCTGGCTTGGGCGCCGATGAATTGTTTGGTGGCTACCCTTCTTTTGATCGGATCAGGAAAATACAGAACCTGGGCAGCCTAAGCAAGGCATTGATCAGATCGGCGCGTTACCTCAAAAACACCAAATTAAAGCGGCTGTATTACCTCAGCTTTCAATCGCCCGTAGGCGAATACCTGTGCCTGCGCGGCCTGTATACGCCCGATGTCATTGCCGAACTGCTTGGTCTAGATATCCAAACGGTGATCAACTGTCTTCAAAACATCCCATTAAACGATAGCATCCGCTACCTGAACGATGAGGAAAGGGCCAGTTGGTTCGAGATGAACATGTACATGCAGAACCAGTTGCTAAAAGACACCGATTTTATGAGCATGAGCCATGGCGTAGAAGTAAGGGTGCCTTTTTTGGATGTCAATTTCATCAAATTGGTCAGTTCCATCCACCCTTCCATCAGGTTTGGTGAAAACCAGAAAAAAAGACTGCTGATCGAGGCCTACAAGGACGAGCTGCCCGCACAGATATGGAACCGTTCTAAAATGGGCTTTACATTTCCGTTTAAGGAATGGATCAGGAAAAACAAGGAGATTGCCTCGCCAGACCGCTACCAAAACAAGAAAGCAAAAGCCCTGATGCAGGCTTTCGGCGAAAATAAATTGCACTGGACATCGGCCCTTGCACTTTACAAAATATTTAATGCCTCCTAAAAAAGTACTTTTTTTAACATTAAAGGTTTTTGGATTTACCGGCGGCATAGAAAAGGTATGCCGCACCATTTGCAGAGCGCTTTACGACCTGGGAGAACAGGAAGCCGTAGAGCCTATGACCTATTGCATGTACGACTTGAGCTATGACCGCGACTCGAGATATCTCAAAAAGCAGCAATACAAAGGTTTTGGGGGCAACCGCAAGTTTTTCGTAGTCCAATCTATCCTTACCGGGCTTAAGTCGGATGTGGTTATCCTCAGCCACATCAACCTGCTTTCTGTTGCCTATCTTATCAAACGGCTTAGGCCAAGCACCAAGGTTTATTTGATTGCGCATGGCATAGAAATTTGGCGAAAACTGCCAGAAGCGAAGATCAAGGCGCTTAGGCGTTTAGATAAAATTATTGCGGTGAGCCATTTTACCGCTGAGCAAATCAAGAAAGCCCATCACCTCAACGAGCAAAAAATAGAGGTGCTGAATAATTGCATCGATCCGTTTTATCATTTCCCCTCTAATTTTGCCAAACCAGAACCATTGTTGCACAGGTATGGCCTGCACAAAGACCAAGTTGTTTTAATGAGCCTTTCGAGACTTGTTGCCACAGAAAAATACAAAGGTTACGACAATACGATTGCCATTCTGCCACAATTGGTCAAGAATAATCCTAACCTGATTTATCTCTTGGCTGGAAAATCAGATGAAGAGGAACATGCGCGACTGGAACAGCTCATTGAACAGTACCAAATCAGCAACCATATCAAACTGATCGGATTTGTTGACGAAGCCGAAGTGACCGACCATTTCCTGCTTTCGGATGTTTTTATAATGCCCAGCAAGAAAGAAGGCTTTGGCATTGTATTTATCGAGGCCGCAGCCAGCGGCTTGCGCGTAGTGGCCGGCAATAAGGATGGCAGCGTTGATGCGCTTAAAAATGGCGAATTGGGTTATTTGGTTGATCCGGACAACCTCGACGAAATAGAAACTACTTTGAAAAAAATATTGGTCTCGCTGCCTAACCAGCAAGAAAAAATGCTTTTGCAGCAAAAAGTACTCGAAAGCTTCAACTACGAAAAGTATAGAACCTGCATCAAGAACCTTATCTTTAGGGGCGCTGTCAATCCAGCTGATTTTTAATGAACAAAACGCAAGAAAATTGGGAAATTGCTCCTTCCAACAATTTATTTGACCTCAAACTAGGAGAAGTTTGGGCCTATCGGGATTTGTTGGTGCTTTTGGTCAGAAGGGACTTTGTTTCTTTCTATAAACAGACCATATTGGGACCATTGTGGTTCTTTATCCAACCCTTGTTTACCACCATTATTTTTACGTTTATTTTTGGCAATTTAGCAGGAATACGTACCGATGATGTACCCAAGCCTTTATTTTACATGGCTGGCATTACGGCCTGGAACTATTTTGCCGATTGTTTAACCAAAACCTCGTCGGTATTCAAAGACAATGCGCCCATTTTTGGCAAAGTGTATTTTCCAAGGCTAATCATGCCCCTAAGTATCGTAGTCAGCAATCTGGTTCGCTTTGGCGTACAGCTTATTCTGTTCTTTATATTTATGGCCTACTACTCGGTCGATGGTGCACATTTTGGGCCGAACTGGGCTATTTTGTTGTTCCCTTTGGTGGTGGTGCTGATGGCCTTGCTGGGCCTAGGCCTAGGCATGATCATATCGGCCATGACTACCAAATACCGCGACCTTTCATTCCTCATCAGTTTTGGAGTTCAATTACTGATGTATGCCACCACAGTTATTTACCCTTTGTCTACAGTAGTAAAAAAATACCCCGAATATGCTTGGCTCTTAAAAACCAACCCAATGACTACCCTGATCGAAACCTTTCGCTACGGCTTTTTAGGTAAGGGCACATTTAGCTGGGATGCTCTAGGCTATACTACCTTCAGTACGCTTGTTATTCTCCTGCTAGGCATCGTCGTATTTAACAAAGTAGAAAAAAATTTCGTAGACACCGTTTAACCCTTCCATGTCGAACATTGCAATCAAAGTAGAAAACCTGAGCAAAGCCTACCAGTTGGGCCAAATAGGTACCGGCACCATTAGCAGAGATTTGGAACGCTGGTTTGCGCGTGTACGTGGCAAAGAAGATCCTTTCTTAAAAATAGGCGAAACCAACGAACAGCACACCAAAAGTACGAGTGATATTGTTTGGAGCCTGAGAGATATCAATTTTGAAATAGAACAAGGCGATGCGGTAGGTATTATCGGACGTAATGGAGCTGGAAAAAGCACTTTGCTCAAAATATTGAGCAAAATCACCGCGCCAACTACCGGCATGATAAGCGGACATGGTCGTATTGCGAGCTTGTTGGAAGTAGGCACTGGTTTTCATCCGGAACTCAGCGGACGAGAAAACATCTTTTTGAACGGCGCCATTTTAGGCATGCGTAAAAAGGAAATCAAACGCAAGCTTGATGAAATTGTTGATTTTGCAGGCATAGCACGCTACTTGGACACGCCCGTAAAGCGCTACAGCAGCGGCATGTACGTGCGCTTGGCCTTTGCAGTTGCCGCGCATCTGGAAAGTGAAATCCTGATTGTAGATGAAGTACTAGCCGTTGGCGATGCCGAATTTCAAAAAAAATGCTTAGGCAAAATGGGCGAAGTAAGCAAAGGCGAAGGTCGCACCGTACTGTTTGTGAGCCATAATATGGATGCTGTTTTAAACCTATGCAATAATGGCATTGTACTTGAACAGGGCAAACTTGGCTTTGTTGGCGATGCAACTTCGGCTGTTAGGCATTACCAAAGCAGCGGTTCAAACACTGTTGATACGTGGTTAGATACAAGAAAGCTAAGCAGGCCCCATTTTAGCTCGCTCAAATGTACGGTTTCGGGCAACCAGCCGGCGATGACCCTCACTATCGATTTCAAAACCAATTCAGAAACGGCTTATCCCAATGCCTTTGTAGTTTTTGGCATAAAGGGCAGCCTTGGCAGCACCATTATGGAAGCCATTCCGAAATTGGATCCATTTATCAAATTTAACGGACAGGAAATGAGCTATAAATGCGAAATCAAGCTGAACGGCTTTATACCCGGCCCCTATGCCATTTACGCTTGGCTTGGCGTAAGCGAAGCCGAAAATTACGACTGGATAGACGATGTGCTTCATTTTGAAATATTTGATGCCCCTATGGCCGACCGTACATTCCCTTATAGTCCGAGAACCGGCTATTTAATTGCCGATTGCACCCTCATTACCTAACGGCTATGCTAGAAGAAGTAAATCATTTAAATAAAAAGCTGGCGATTATTATTAGGGCCAATTACAAGAAAGAAGGCATCTCCTTTTTTACACCCGGCGATTTTTCGCAGCAGCTGGGCTACATGAACAGGGCAAAAGGCTATGTGATCGATCCTGTTTACTAACAAAGATCTGGCAGGCACAAGATCAACATTATTGCAACCTTATGGAAGATGTCATTAATACCGAGCAATAAGAGAGTATGCATAACCGTTTTTCGTTGATCCCACAACGCGTATTCTAACAATGTTCAATAGATCAGAAGCAACTCCAACGAAACCAATCAATTTGCCACTCCCCTAAAGAAACAGCACCAAGAGAAAGGAAAAGCAGAAGATAGTTTTAAGGCTGGCTTGCAAACCGAGTCATATGCCTACACCTTCATCAAGCTCATAGAAGATGGCATATTGCTATCTCGTACACTTAATCAAATCACACATTTAAATACGGCGCTAGATCGCGTAAAATTGATCTTAGATCAAGAAATTATCAATTAATTTTTTTTAACCTAAAATATTCCGATTGGTATATTAAATTTTTAAATATCATGAGAGTAGAAAATAACAAAGTTTTTATTTCGGGAGCAACTTCAGGAATAGGATTGGCCATAGCCCGTAAACTTCACGCTTTAGGCAATCAGATTT
>JBCNPG010000068.1:0-9463 GCA_039593445.1 Pedobacter sp. | reverse complement strand
ATTTCAACGAACCATAAACTCATATCAAGGTATCGTTCATTTCTTAGGGAAAAATTAAGATGTGTATTGCAGATGTAACAAAACCAATGACCCTTACCAACTGCCTCATCTTGGTTACGTCGTAAACTTTCTCGTCGTAGCTAGAGTTTGGAATATACATGCGCTTAAAGTTCTGGAAATTGCCGATGATGTAAACCTGTTCGCCAAACACAAATGTTTTTCTAACCGTACCGTCAACTCCGGCATTGAAGGCCGAAACGGTATCGCCATTTTTCCAGGTTTCTGCTGGTTTAGGATTTACAATAGGCACCAACGAATTTCCCGCAGCATCTTTATCGGCAGTTTTAATGGTATCTAACGTGCCATTGGCGTTTAACCTGGCAATGTTATTGAGGGTTTGCCTGTTTGGTCTGCTAGAGTTATAGCTGGTAAAGCTTCCGGCAATGATGTATTTTCCGTTTTGCGAACCGCTTGTAATCCTGTTGATGGAGTAAATGGTTTTGAAGCCGCCGCCAGCACCTTTTCCAAAATTGATATCGGTGGTGATGTAGTTGCCTCCGGCATCGATTTGGGCAATGCCGCCATTAGGCACTTTGTCGGTTCCTTTCAATTCGAAGTTATTGAAGGCGCCACCGAGCCAGAACCTGCCGGTAGGCAGCTGTTCGATGTCAAAAACTGTGCTTGCGCCACTGCTGTTGGATGCGCCGTTAACGATCTTGAACTGATCATCAACAGCTACCTTGCCCCCAACTTTAATGATCGGTCCGAAGAAGCTTTGTCCCTGTGCGGTGATCCACATACTGCCCGTACTTGCGGTTAGCGGTACTTTAAAAGAAACCGTGGTATCAGTATAGTTTACTACTTCGGCTTCGATTTCGTTCACGTAAAGCTTAAAATTGTCTTTGAACTTCATTAACCCGTTTACTTTTAAACTAAGTGTTGCCCCTGCAGTAACGATATCCGGATCCGTAGATTTAGAGATAAAGGTAATGCCCAATGGCTGTTTGCCGCCCGCATAGGGATCTGGCGCCAGTTCTGTTTCTTTTTTACAAGAATAAACCGCCAAAACAAGCATCAGCGCGCTTAAAATGGCTAAGGCAGATTTATATTTGATAGAATTTAACATTTTCTGATGAGTTTACGTAAAATTGATTTATGGACCTGGGGGTAATATGCCTGCTGAAACAACCTGTTCGATGAACGTATCGGTGTTGAAGCCAAAATTATGCTTGTTCCTGTTCAGCACATGCAATACGCCATTGGTAGGCTGTATATCTGAGGTAGCTACCGGAATATTAACCAAGGCTACCTGCGGATTAGACAAATCGGGAATATAAGCCAGATACAACTGACGGTAACCTGCATAGGCTACGCCACCCGCATCGTTAAAAATAACACCGATGTTCATAATCCTGCCTCCGTAAGAAGCATAACCCTGGCCCGGGTAGGCGATATAAGAAAGCGTATCGCGCTGCGGGTAGTCCTTCAATAAATAGGAGCCCTTAAAAACATACTGCGAAAGCGTGTTTTTCCACACGGCAGGCTTGATCTGTTCCAATTTGGAAACGGTATCCTTGCCATTGGTTCGCAGGTAAATGTTCAGCCGTTTGATCGACTTGAATATCGATCCGCTGGGCGGGGCAAAGAAAGTTACGTTTTCCTTGTCAATCACGTCATTCATCCCAGCCAGGTTGATTACCCTAACGGTCGTATCGAACAGGGCTGGTTTCGATTTGAGGTACTGCAATATGGTGCCATTGTATTTGGCTTCGTGCACGCCGGTATCAAAATAATATTTTTTACAGCTGGCCATCAGCAATAATGCCGATACGAGCATCAACAATAGTGTTTTATTTCTGTTTTGCATTTTCATCTCTATATCGCTTTTAATTCCAAAAATTATTTCCAACCAGATAAGGGTTTGCCGTACGTTCGGTGGCGCTAATGGTTAAAGGCCAAGTCCAGGCACCCGCATTAAAGCTGCTTACGCTGATCGGGTTTTTAGAGAAATCTGGATTGGTCACTCTTTTGGTGCGCACCAAATCGAAGAAGAATTGGCCCTCTCCTATCAATTCCCTACATCTTTCCTTAAAAATATCGGCTTTAAGCTCTTCGCCTGTAGAAGTAATAGCCGGTGCAGCCGCCGCCGTACGTACTTGGTTTACATAGCCCTTGGCAACATCTTCATTGCCCAATTCGGCAGCGGCTTCTGCGGCCAGCAACAAGGCGTCGGGCAACCTGAAAATAACCGCACTGTCGTTATTGGTAACCGAAATAGACGAACCGGTACCCGTAGTATAGGTATTGATGAATTTTTTGAACTGAAAATTCCCGTTATCTGCGTTATAGTTTTCAAACCAAGTAGTTAACCTGGCATCTGGCGTTCCTCCCGGAAACAACTTGGTGATGTAATCTTTATCATACGACAGGAAACTAGCTGTTTTCGATACTGTTCCTTGGTAAGGATAATGCGAAAAGTAATAAGAATAGTTAGCTGTTAGTGAGAAGTTCTCGCCATAGTTAGTTTCCTGCAAGACCGAGAATAGGCTTTCAGGGCTGCGTCCCTTGAAAATACGAAGGGTATTCTCTGTCGTAACCGGCAACAGGCTGTAATTGGTGTAGGTAGCCATCTCATCGGCTAGCGAGAGTACATTTTTATAGTATTTGCTCTTATCTGCCGTATCCCAGGCCGAGGCCCACATGTTCAGGTGCATCAACAAGGCTACCGCACTGGCCCTGGTTGGCCTAAAACCGCTCAGCGATACATCAGAATACGCCGTTGGCAAGTCATTTTTGGCAGCCGACATATCTGCGATGCATTTGTTGAGCACTTCAAGCTGCGGACTGCGCGGCAAGGCAGCGCTGTGGTAGGCCTCTGTATAATAAACCGCATCGCCATACAGTTTGGTAATGAATAAATAAGCCAAATTGCGCATAAAAACGGCTTCGGCTTTATAGCGCAACCTATCAACTTGCGACAAGTTGGCCGATGGAACCTTGTCTACTTCGGTATACAGGATATTGGCGGCCGCCACAATATCGTAAAAGCCTTTCCAATCCATCAGTTGTTTTAAGGCATTGTCATACCTGGTGGTACCAGAAATTACCGGCTTCAGGTTATTGCTGATCAAGTTGTTGAAACTGTTGGTACCGCTGCTCTCCATGCTGATTACCTTCACAAAATTACACCTGATGTCGAGCGCAGGAAAGAACATACGGTCCGTTCCCGAAGCCACCTTATTCCTCAGCCTGGTATAAAGGCCATTGGTAAAACCCTCTACGTCTTGCCTGGTTTGCCAGAAGTTGTTTCCAGACAAGGCATCTATTGGCGTAACGTTGAGGAATTTTTTACAGCCTGGCGCCACGATAAACAAGGCGGCCAATGCTAATACATATTTAATATTTTTCATTTTCATAATTTCCAAGATTAAAACTCAATGTTTAAACCAAATGCAAACTGCTTAGAAAGCGGATAGCCACCCGAGCTGTCTCTACCCAAAGCCGTTACGTTTTCAGGGTTAGGACCCGAGTAACGGGTAATGAAACCCAAGTTGGAAGCCGTAAAGTTTAAGCTCACCCTGTTCATGCCGAATTTCTGCGTGAACTTTTGGTTCAAGCTGTAGTACAGCTTCACCGCATTCAGCTTAAAATACGATCCATCTTCCTGGAACAAGGTTTGCGAATACCTGAACGGATTGATGATGCCCGACCTGATGAAATCCAATGGGTTACCATATTTGGCCACATCGCCGTTGGCTAACCAATAGTTATATTCAGAAAGTGGAACCAAAGCGCCGAGGGACGTTGGATTGTTGAAGTTCAACAACTGGCTGGCTAAAGCATTGTTCAGGATGTCGCGTTGGAAGGTGAAAGAGGCATTGATTTCCAAGCTCCAGTTTTTATACTGCAAGAACGAGGTAATACCGCCGGTAACCTGTGGCTGCGAATTGCCCGCGATCACCTTATCGTAATCGTTGAGCACATAGTTGCCATCCAGATCGGTAAAAATAGGATCGCCGGCTTTAAAGTAGTTCAGTCTTCCATTGGCACCTACACGGTATGGCAAACCGGTAATCGGATCTACCGGAACCTGTTTATTGGTGGCATAAACGCCTTTGGTATTGAACAAGTAGTTAGAAAGCGAGTTCAAGCCTAAACGGTAATAGGTATCTTGGTCTAAGCTAGAGGCATCTTCATAGATTTTCTCGCGCAGCTTGTCTGGCAAAGCCGCCAATACCTCGCGGTTAATCGCCAAACTTGCCGACAAGCTCCATTTAAATGGGCTGCTGTTGCTTAACGGACGACCAGTTACCTGAAACTCCCAACCATAGTTTACGTTGCTGATTTCGTTTGAGGCGATGGTTTGAAACGAGTTGGTTCCAGATAAGGCTTTCTCTTGGTAAATGTTATCGTTTTGTTTGTAATAGGTATCAAAAGCTACCGAGAATCTGTTTTGGAAAAGCCCAAGGTCGAAGCCCAAGTTATAGGTAGTGGCCTTGGTTGGCTGCAGGCTCAAGTTAGGCAATCTGCCAAGCTCTAGAATTACGGTATTTGAATTGTTGTACCTGTTGCCCGCATTGTATCGGCCATAGGCATCGTAAATGCTTCCTACCGGCTGGATGTTCGAACCATAGCTCAAACGGATATCACCATAGTCAAGCCATTTCAGTTTCTCCATGAACTTTTCTTTGTTGAAGTTCCATTTCAAAGCGATGGCCGGGCTGCGTTTAAATCCGGTGTTCGGACCATTGGTAGAAACACCATCGGCACGATAGTTAAAATCCAGTACGTATTTCTGTTTGTAGTTGTATGAAAACTGACCGGCAAAAGCGATAGACCTGAAATCGTTATAGTCTATCGTACCGCCCAACGAAGTCAGGTAATCGGTCATGTTGGTGAGCGGACCGCGCAACTGGTCGTTTACTCCCCTTTGGTTCAAAATGGCATCGGCCTTGAAGAACGAAGCGTTAAGCTCGGTAAAGGCAAACACGGTAAAGTTGTGCGCGTCTTCGTCTTTTTCCTTGATCGAATACACATACTGCAACTGGTTACGGTTATACAGCTTGGTAGAACGGTCGTTGTAGGTATAATATTGCGATTGGTTGGCGTTTAAGGCGCCCGGAGAAAAATTGTCTTTTGTGCTCGATTGGTTGGTATAGTTCAAGAAGGTAGCCAATTTTAAATTAGGAATCAGCTCGTACTCGGCATTAATCGTTGCAAAAGTATTTAGGATCTTGTTGTCGTTATCTGTTTTTAAGGCGCCCAATACCGAGTTTACCGACGAATAGAGGGATGGCGCAGGCAACAGCGACGACGAGTTACCCCCAGAGGCGACCCCGCTGTTAATCAAACCGTTGCCACTACCCGTCTGCTGCTTCTGTATGGAGTTGTTCAACTGCCCAATCAGCTTAAATTTTCGCGACGGGTTATAGGTCATGTTCATGTTCACGTTGTAACGAGAATAGCCGGTATTTTCCTGAATACCCGTTTCATCGTACACGCCCAGGGCTACCTTATAGTTAAAGGCCACATCGCCACCAGAAACGTTTAGGTTATGGGTTTGGTTAAACGTTGGACGGTAGAAGTAAGACTGCCAGTTGGTAGAGTTGTTGTAATAGGCGTTTAAGCTGTCGGCCAAAAACGGCGTGCCATTGATCAAGCCGATGGCATGGTTAGCCGTTGTATCGTAGCGCATGATTTGGTCGATCCTGAGCATACGCTCGCCCTTGCCACCAATAACAGAACGGAGCTGCGGCACGGTAGAAAGGAAGGCCGAACCGCTGTAGCGTACAATAGGCACTTTAGAATTACCGCGCTTGGTGGTAATCAAGATAACGCCGTAGGCACCGCGAGAGCCGTAAAGGGCCGTAGCCGCCGCATCTTTCAATACCTCGATGTCTTCGATATCTTCCGCAGGAATTTGAGAGGCCGGAGAAACACCCGGGCCCGCTTGCTGAAATCCGTAAGAATAATTGGTATTGTCATCAACCGGAACCCCGTCAATTACATACAATGGCGAAGTTGGGGTCAAGAAAGTGCTATTGCCCGATCCGGACAGGTTGATGTTGGAAATACCACGGATAACCACCGAACCCCTAAAACCAGGTGCTCCGGTATTGTTCTGGATATTCAAACCGGCAACCTTGCCCTGCAAAAGCGAAATTACGTCGCCGGCCGGCTGGCCTTGCAGCTCTTTGCCCGAAATCTTCACACTTGATCCCGTAGAGAGCGTTTTCGATTTGCTGATGTAACCCGCCGAAGTAATGTTTACTTCTTTAAGCGTGGTGTTATCTGCCGTTAAGGTTACCGTAATATTGGTTCTGTTGGCTACTTTAACCACTGCGGTTTTATAGCCGATGTATTTAAAAGCTAATTCTGCATCAGGCGCAACGGTAACCCTGAACTTGCCATCGGCATCAGTTTGGGCTACAACTTTTCCATCGGCAATGATGCTAACGCCTGGTATGGTTTCTTTTGATTTCATGCTGCCGTCGACAACTACACCGCTTACTGCGATTTTTTGCTGGGCAAAGGCAACTTGCTGAAAACCAAAAATCAATAAAATAGCTATGCTGTAAAAATACTTCATTGGAAATATGTTTTGTGGTGATCTATTTGTTTTCATTAATCATTATCGAATTTTGGTTTGTCGCGCTTAAACCAGAAGATGATCTCCCAGTCGCCTTTTTGATAGATATTGAAGTTGAGCGCAATGAAGCACTGTTGCTGCACATTGCCAAAAGCCTGTCTGTTGAACCTGAACACTGCCCTGGCTTGATCGCCCGAAGAGGTAGTGTACTTGGTTGGATAACTGGTACAAGGAATTGGATAAGCCACATCGTACTTTACGCCAGAGGCATCCTTAACCATATTAAATCCGTGCACCACATTACTCCAATCGGTGGCTGCAAACTTGTCTGGATTAATCGGATTGAACAAGGTATCTACAAACTTGAATTTCAAGCTGTTGCCATTACCCACCTTGTTAAACAACACCTGTACATCGCTTGAGCTCAATGGCTGTCCGCTTCTGATACCCGTAATATTCATCCCGGTTGGATTAACCGATACCGAAGTAGCCTGACCGGTAATCGGATCGAGGTTAGAAGGCTCGTACGGGCGTTCGCGCAATGGCATCAAACGGAACTTCTGAAAATATTTCCTGCCCCCCGAATTCGACATTTCCACATCAAACACATAACCCGAGTCTGGCTGGGCCTTGATCATGTTCGAATTGGCTGCACCCCACATCAAAAACTCACCAGAGTGTGGCCTGATTTCAAACAATTGGTGATTTTCTGTAGTACGTTTGGCTTCTATTTCGGCTAACGATTTCTCTGTACCGTCGTAGGCCGATTTCCAAACCGTTACCGGATAAAAATTGGTTAGCTCAGGAGCTGGCTCACCGGTAAACGTACGCATATTCACAATCTTGAAATCCAATGGCCTGCTTGAATTGCCATATTGGAAATTATTGGTGAACAAGGTATTCCTGCCCAAAACCGGCTGGTAAATGTATTGTGTAAACTGGGTATCGTTAGATAGCGATAATCTTGCATCTGGCAGATTTTTTTTACACGATAAAAAAAGTAAGCTGCCTCCCGCTAAGGTTAGCAATACTTGGAATAGGTATCTCGTATTTTTCATCATCTTAAGCTATTGGTCTAATCTGTCTGTGAATTCGCTAAAACCAAAGTTGTGCAATGGCGAAAGGATGTTGATCGTTGCATTGTTGGTTTTGATATTTACTGCATTAGTGGTAGTGGTGGTCCAGAAATCCTCGAAATTAGAACCGTGCGTATCGCTGAAATTAAGGACAGCAGGCCCTCCACCCTGGTAGCCCGAAGCGCTCAGCCTAACATACCTGATCTGCATCGGGTAGTTGATGATGATCGAATTGAGCAGCAAACCATCTACGCTGCTGGCAAAGGCATCGGTAGTTCTGTTGCCCCTGATGACGTATTTGCAGGTCATAAAGCCCAATTCGTTAATGTCGGCCGTGCTCAGGTAAATTGGCGCTCTGCCTTCTGCCTTGCGCTGCATGTTCAGGTATTTGATAGAGGCGGCAAAATTTTGGTTTACCGGTGCAAACAAAGTAATCTTGCCACTGGCGATAGAATCTCTCAACGCCGGAATGCGGTTTAAAACCAGCAACAGCGAATCGAAAGTGTTGGGTTGCGATTTGAGGTAATCGAGTGCCGAGCCATTAAAGGTTTGGACGGTATTTTTATAGTTGTAATACTCCGAATCGCTTTTCTTGCAGGCGCTCATGTACAGGCTGCACAGTCCTAAAAGAACAAATGCGCAATTTCTATATAATGTATTTCTCATCTGATATCTCTTTTAATCTGTTAACTATTGCCAATAAGGGTTTTGGGTAATCAGCGAGTTGGCATTGATTACGTCCTGCGATACCGGCCAATAAATGCCACCGGCGGCTTCAAACTGCTTAAAGGTCATTGGTACGCCATTCTTGGTCGCAAAAACGCCGTTGCTGTTTTTGATCCTGTTGTACCTTACAATGTCGTACCATCTCCAGCCCTCGCCCATCAATTCTCTTCTGCGCTCTTCGAAAATGGCATCGATCAGGTCTTTTGTAGAAGCCGACAAGTAAACGATTGGTCCCCTTAGATTGGCCGCTTTATTCAAAGCGTTGATGGCGGCCTCGCGCTGTCCAAGTACGGCCAAGGCTTCGGCCCTGAGCAAGGTGATTTCTTCCATGCGGCTAAACACCATCGACGAGCTGAACAAGGTTACGTTGCCTGCCGTATTGCTTGGATAGATAACCTTGATCTTGCTGAAAATAGGCTGCTCCGATTCGAAATTGGTGAAATAGTTTTTCCTATACAGCCCACTGATCGGAGCGATGCTGAAGCGGAGGTCTTTAGGATCGGTAAATATTTTAAGGATACTGTCTTTAGGCACAAACATTTCTGGCTGTACCTTCGGAATGTAAGGCGCGGCCAGGGTCAGCTGTTCAATATGTCCGTTTGAAGTCGACAATCCGTTACCTGCTTCGAACGGAAACCCTACCATTAACGTAGCCCTTTTGTAGGCAAACGGACTATAGTTGTTCTGGTTTTCGGTAAGAGCGGCCATATCGATGTAATCGAGCGGATTGGCACCATCCACAAAATATTGGGTCGACTGATTGTCCAATACAAATTTAGCATAGTTGGCGGCATCGATATAGTTGCCTTGCCAAGCCGCAATGTGCGCCAAGATAATGTAGGCCGATAGCCTGGTAAATACAATACCATTCCAGCTAGGCCAGTTGGCACCATAATATAAACCGGGCATGATCGGATCGGTACCGCCATACCTGAACGGCACGACCTGACCAGCAGCCAAAAGCTCGTTGGTACAAAAAGCCAATACCTTATCTTTCGATGTTCTGGCCACCTTCACAAATTCGCCATCGTGCGATGAAGTCAGCAAAGGCACATCGCCCCAGATCCTCACC
>JBCNPG010000067.1:0-9507 GCA_039593445.1 Pedobacter sp. | reverse complement strand
AGGTTACCAGCGGATGTTATGGGGTACTAACATGCTGGGTATTTTTGGTACATTTAATAATCAAAAGTATCAAACCAACGTTAAAAGAAATGAATACGAAGCTTCTATTGGTTTTAGGCATAAATTTTAGCCCGTCTGGCAAAAAAAAACTGATTTTGGTATTGATCGCTTCTTTGATGAACATGGCTGCCCACGCTCAAATAAACCTCGTGACCAATTCCAGCTCCAATTACAAGATTGTGGTTGCCAACGCCGCAGGGGCTTACGAAAAAAAAGCAGCTTCGGTATTGCAACAATACCTGCAAGAAATCTCGTCGGCCAAGCTACCGATTGTAACAGATAGCCAAAGTTCAGGTTCAAACGAGATATGCATCGGCAAAACCAGCCACACATCAGTAAAGGAAAAATTTGTTGCCGATGGCTTTATCATTAAGTCTGTTGGCTCCCGTCTGTTTATTTATGGTGAAAACGGTCATGCAACCCTTTATGGCGTCTATCATTTCCTAGAAAAATATTTGGGTTGCAGAAAATTTACCCCTGCATTAAAATTTGTGCCCAAATTGCCAACCATTAAACTTGCCAGCATCAACGACCTGCAAAATCCACAATTCAATTTTAGGCAGGTTTATTATCCTGGTCAATACGATGAAGAATATAGAGAATGGCACAAGTTGCACTTGTTAGAAGATGTTTGGGGCCTTTGGGGGCATACTTTTGATAAATTGGTTCCACCCGCCACCTATTTCAAATCGCATCCCGAATATTTTGCCTTGGTTAACGGCCAAAGAAAAGATACCCAATTGTGCCTGAGCAATACAGAAGTTTACGAGATTTTGGTTAAAGAACTCGCCAAACAAATCAGTGCCCAACCAGAAAAGAAAATATGGTCGGTTAGCCAAAACGATGGTTTCGGTTATTGTACCTGCCCAGCCTGTGCAGCCAATGATGCCAAATATGGAGGTCCTCAAGGTTCGATTATTAACTTTGTAAATAAGGTAGCTCAACAATTTCCAGATTATACCATTTCTACCTTAGCCTATCTTTATTCGAAACATCCGCCAAAAAACATTAAACCGCTAAAAAACGTGAGCATTATGCTCTCCTCTATCGATGTGGACAGAGCCAAGCCCATTGCAACCAATCCAAGGTCGGCCTCTTTTAGAAATGATGTAGAAGGTTGGGCTGCGCTTACCAATCAGCTCATGGTTTGGGATTATGTGGTTCAATTTACCAATTATATCAGCCCTTTCCCAAATCTGGGCACTCTACAGCCAAACATGCATTATTTCGCCCAAAACAAGCTCAATGGTGTTTTTATTCAAGGTACCGAAAATACCGCTGGAGAATTTTCAGCATTAAAGGCCTATTTATTGGCCAAGCTCAGTTGGGATCCAAAAGCCGATATTACCAAAGACAGGCTGGAATTTATGAACGCCTACTATGGAAAAGCTGCTCCGTTTATTGACCAGTATATTGCCCAAACAGAACAAGAACTGCAAATATCAGGACGTATTCTCGACATTTACGGAGATCCGACTGCCGAATGGAAGACTTGGCTCAAGCCAGAGCAAATAGACCAGTACAGCAACACTTTGGAAAAAGCGGCTGCTATGGTGGAAGCACAGCCCAACTTCCTGAAAAGAGTCGAGCAGGAAATCCTGCCTTTGGAATTTGCCGTATTGCAACAGGCCCGATTTTACGGAATAGAGAAACACGGCCTTTTCGAAGTACAGGAATACGGCAACTGGACGGCCAGGCCAGGTATCGCGAAAAAGATTACCCATTTTATCGAGTTGGGCAAAACCTGCAATGTGGTTCAGCTCCAAGAAGATGGCCTTACGTTGGAAAAATATGCAGAGGAATGGAACACCATTCTAAAAAAAGGCCCATTGCTACATGCGGGAATCAATAGCGAGGTAACATCCATCAGTCCTTTTAGTACCGAGTACCCTGCCAAGGGCCCCCATACGCTAACAGACGGCACCTGTGGTTACGATAATTTTCAGTATAACTATTTGGGCTGGTACGGCAACGATATGGAAGTACTGATAGATCTAGGCAAAAGCGGTATGTTAGATGCGGTGTCGATCGGCTTTTTAGAAGATCAGAGACATTGGGCTTTTTTACCAAGTCAGGTTACCATAGAATTATCTGATGACAAGCTGACTTTTGTCAAAGGTGGCGAATTGTTACTTGGTAGCCCCGAAGAAAATTATGCCAAAGAAACGTATCGACCAAGAATAAAGCTAAACACCAGCCAAAAATTCCGCTATATCAAGGTAAAGGCCCAAAATATAGTCAGGCTTCCAGAATGGCGAGATCTACCCAATCGCAAGCCATGGATATTCTGCGACGAAATAGCTGTTTTTACAAAATAAAGAATTGACTGCCAAAGGGACCGGAAAAGCTATTTGGCAAGGGTTTGTGGTACTAAGCCTCACAGCACTGCTAAAGGGCCATGTTCCAAACAGTTCAACAGCGGTAAGTTCAAGTGCCTCAATCTTTGCTTAAAGGAATAACTTAAAAAAGTCATCACTTTTTTATTTCAGCAACCTTTCTACGTATGAATGGCAATCCTTTTATCGCTAACTAATTAACAAAGCCATTTAAAACCGCAAATTTGATCAGCGCTGCCGTATTTTTAGATTGAGTTTTATCAATCAGGCTTTGTCGGTGCCCTTCGATGGTTCTTTTGCTCAAAAACAGCTTCTCAGACATCTCGCCATTGGTAAGTCCGTCGGCAATGAGCTGCAGGATTTCGATTTCCCTCATGGAAAAATCTATGGCTATCTTGTTTTCCGTTAATTGCTGCTTGTGTAACAGTTTCTCCACCATCTTCATCGAGAGCTCAGAACATAGGAATTTTCCGCCCTTGGCTATAAGCTTTAGCGCGAAAATAAGTTCTTCCTGACCTACGTTTTTGAGGATATAGCCAGACGCCCCTTCGCCAAATGCCTGGGCCACGTATTTTTCGTTATCGTGCATGGACAAGATCACCACCGCAATGGCCGGATTGAGCATCTTGATTTCCTTGATAAGTGTTATGCCATCTATTTCTGGCATATTGATATCAGTAAGCAAAAGGTCGATAGCTAATCCCTCTGCAACCCTATCAAGCACTTGCCTGCCATTAACAGCTTCGCCAACTACATTAAATTCCTTTTCGGTTTCCAATAGCATTTTGATGCCGTTACGTACAATGTTATGGTCTTCTGCCAGCAATATATTCAACATGACTTATCAATTATTTAATCCAATGCCTATGTTTTCATGTCCGTCGTTTTTAAAGCAGACCGTAATTTGGGTGCCTGATGAGCCTGTCTCAAAATCGAGGGTTCCATCCAGTAGCGAAATCCTGTTCCTAATGCCCCTCAAACCAGAGCCCTTGGCCATCAGGGCCTCTACATCGCCACCAAAGCCCTTGCCATTGTCTTTCACTATAATGGTAACCCATTCGTTTTCCGTGCAAACGAGCACCTCCACTTTATCGGCATTTGCATGTTTGATGCAGTTATTGAGCAACTCTTGGATGACCCTGAAAACAGAAAGTTGTATATCTGTTGGCAACTGATTGGCCTTTTCCCTCAATTTAGTGCTTACATGAAAGTTCTTGGAGCTTAACCGCTGTGCCATTTCCCTTATGCCCTCTACAAAACCGAAGTCGCGCAGTATAGATGGGGTAAGTTCGTAAGAAAGCTCGCGTGTTTCTTTAATCGCCTGTTCCAGCAACTGGTTGATCACACGGAGCTCATTTGCCGTTTCACTACCCAGGTGCATGCCCTGAAGATTGAGCTTGATACCATACAGGAGCTGGCATATACTGTCGTGCAGGGCACTGCTTATCTTTTGCCTTTCGTCTTCCTGAGCCTTAAATGTAGTTGCCAAAACCAGCTTTTGCTTTTCGTCTTCCAGTTCCTGCTTGGCCAGGTCAATCTGTCTTCGGTTGGTTATATCGAGAATGATCCCTATCGAAAACTGTTTCTGCAATTCGGTAGAAAAGCGGTGCCCTTTGGTAATGAAGTACTTGATTTTTTTGTTCTTGGTAAAAATCCTGAACTCTATATCGATTTTTTCTTGCTGCGACGAATCACTGAGCAAGTGCGCTTTTACCATGTTTCGGTCGTCGGGATGCACCAATTCCAAAAACTGCCGGAGGCTGTTGTCAAATTCATCGGCATCAAGTTCCAAAAGGCTCAAGCTAAATTCATCCAACGCAACGGTGCCTTCGGACAAATCTATTGACCAGGTTCCCGTACTCGATGCCTTTAACGAAATGCCCAAACGCTCGGTGATAACCTGCAGCTTTTGTTGCTCCAACTTAGTCGAAGTCATATCGGTCATGGTTACGTAGTAATTAACGAGTTGTGCCTCCGTATTGTAAACGGCCATGCCTTCCATTTTAACGTAGCGCTGTGCCGCGTTGCCTTGCTTGAGCTCAACTTCTATTTCCTTTCTTACATTAGCCGTACCTAAGCCATAAAGGAAATGCGAGAATTTTTTCAATTCTGCCGACGCCACAAAACTGTGGAGCTTCTGATTGAGCAACTTGCTTTTTTCGACCGACAATAATTCCAATCCAATCCGATTAGCATCAATTACCTTTCCAAGCTGGTCGAGTATAAAATAACCAGTAGGCGCCAAGTCAAAAAAATCGGCAAATTTGATGCGTTCTTTTTCAAGTATCAGTGCAGACATGTACAGCTCGTCGGTTTGTATTTCCAATTCGAGTTGGGCAGTCTGCAGTTCATTTCTTAAAGAAGCTAACCTGATTGCAGTTGGCAATTCCTCTTGTTTGTTGGTTGCCTGCCTGCTATTCGATAAGATCTTGGTCCTGTTTCTCATGTTTTGCCTGGCATGTTGAAGCCTATCTGTTTGCTGCTATTTAACTTTTAACAAAAAAAATGTAGAATTGGTTTCTGACCTGTCCGAATATTGGTCGCCGACTGGCACAAAAAAATCCCATCGATAATCAAATGGGATTTTAATTGGAAAAAAAACTTATAAGGCTGATCCATTGTCTCTTTTATCCTGATCTGGCTCGTTAGCTCTATTTTCGTCGGCTTCCATTTCGTCGTCGTAATCGCCACCCTGCCTAAGGTTGGACCGGCCTGTTGGCGATGATCCGCGGTCATTGTCATAGTCTGCATCGCTTCCTTCCATTTGACCATTTATATCATCCAAATTGCTTTCGCTTCCAGGTTGCTGGCTGTTTTGCGAATTTGGGCCATCCTGATCACGGCGACCTTCCTGTTGGTTTGTCGAATCAGATGTGCTTGGTTGACGGTTTTCCGACTGATTGCCGTTTTCGTTTGGGGTATTGCCCTCGCGATCGTTGCCTGCAGGATTGCTTGGCGAATAATTTTGAGCCGAACCTTGTTCTGCCCCTTCTTTCTGGTTTTCGTTTTGATAGTCCATAATTTTATATTATTTAGTGAATAGTGTAGTTGATTTGCCTATGGCCGATGTTTTTCCCTTAAGCTGTTGTAGGTGATTATGCCCTGTTGCAACAAATAGAGTTCTATTTGCTTTGGACAATTGCCCACAACGGCTACAGCTTTGATCACATCTTCTTTGGTTACACCAAAGTGCCTCCTGAAAAACGATACTTCGTTGCCGTCTATCATTGTATTTTTATCTTTCGACATCTTGTTAAGATTTGGTTCTATTGCGATAGCTCATGTACACGATGATAATGATGAGTACAAAGGCTATTCCGCTTATAATTGGTAAAAACATGAGCAACTCCTTTATGAATAACCAATCGTATCCCAAGTCAAAAAGTTTTAGCGCTTGGCCAAATACAGTATAAATTGCTGTTGATTGCGTATTTATACTGCCCTTAAAACAGCCAAACAGACACGAAACTCCCCTATTTATTTAATTTTTGGCTACGGTGGCGCCTGAGGCGAGCAAAGGGCATTCGGGCATTTATAAGAGTAGTTTCCCCACAAAAACAGGTATTTATACCATAAAAATGCGTAGATATCCATCAAACGGCCATTAGGCTCGACTTGTTTATTAACTGTAATTAATTGGATAGATAACCTAAATATCAAAACTCATGCAATTATCAGATTTCAACCTAAAACTCAACGAACACAGTCGCCCGTTAAAAGCATTCGCCTATCAATTTACCAAAGACAATGACGATGCCGATGATTTGTATCAAGACACCATTTTAAAGGCCATACGCTACCTGGAAAATTTTACAGAAGGCACTAACCTTAAAGCTTGGCTGTTTACCATCATGAAAAACACGTTTATTAATGACTACAGAAGAAATATGAGGTCGAATATGTTGATCACCAAGTGTGAAGACCTTGAATCGGCTAACCTGCTCAAAAGTTCTTCCCGCAACCGTGCTGAATGCCAATTTGTTATTGACGACGTCTATAAGGCTTTGAGCCGTTTGCCAAAAGATTATGTTGTCCCCTTTGTAAGGTATTTTGAAGGCTATAAGTACCATGAAATTGCAGACCAGCTGCAGATTCCGCTGGGCACGGTAAAGACAAGGATACATATGGCCCGCGAGATGCTAAAAAAACGCCTCAACATGTATGGAAAATAGGCATATGCTTCAATCAGAAAATGTTTTAACCACTAATTCAATCATGATGAAAAAGTTAATCTACATGAGCTTGGTTGCCTTTTCGGCCCTTGCTTTTCAAAACTGTAATTCGGCTTCCAAAGATTCGAAGGAAAGGGCCGACAGCCTGAACAAAGTTAAAGACACCACCAGCAACATCGCGGCAACAGGCGGAATTGCCGTAAACCAAACCGACTCCGAATTTGCGACGAAGGCAGCGGCTTCAGGATTGGCAGAAGTAGAATTTGGCAAGGTAGCCCTAAGCAAATCTACCGATGCACGGGTCAAGTCGTTTGCCGAAATGATGGTCAGAGACCATAGCAAAGCCAATCAGGAACTGCAAAAAATAGCACTTAATAAAAACATAACCCTACCAACTGCGCTTGACGATGAGCACCAGCAACAACTTGACAAGCTTTCTAAGCTTGATGGCAAAGCGTTTGACAAGGCCTATGTAAAAATGATGGTTGATGGTCATCAACAAACTCTAGACCTGATGGACAAAGAAGCGAAAGACGGCCAAGACACTGATCTTGTTGCTTTTGCAGCCGGAACTTCGCCAATTGTTAAGGGACATTTAGATACGATCCGAAAAATTGCAGATAGCCTGAAATAAATACTACATACGTACTTCTATTTTTCCCAAAAGCCTTCAAGATCTGAAGGCTTTTTTATGGATCGTTGCAAACGCACTAGGATAATTTCAAAGAATCTAGATCCTTTTGTGGCGGCCCGCTGATTACCTTGCCTTTCAAATCGAATCGGCCACCATGGCAGGGGCAATCCCAGCTCTGCTCAACAGCGTTGAAATTCACGATGCACCCTGCGTGCGTACATACCGGGTTTAGGGTAGTTATTTCATCCTTAACCGACCGATGTATCGCCAACTTCTTACCTTCCAGCTCTACGATTCTGCCTTCGCCGGGTTTGAGTTCCTTTAAGGTTGCTATCCTGTCGGCCGAAAGCCGATCCGCAAAAAAATGGTAAGCTACGTCTGCATTTTCTTTCACAAATTCGCTAAATCCGGCAATGGGCTTAATGCGGGCAGGATCGAACAGTGTTGCATACTCATTTTCCTTGCCTAAAATCAGGTCGGCGATAATTTTGGCCGAAAGGGTTCCAAAAATCATTCCGTTGCCATTAAAACCTGTCGCTATAAAGGTTTGCTCATCGCCAAAAGGCATTTTTCCGATGTAAGGAAGGCCGTCTACCGGTACATAATATTGTGCCGACCAGCGATAGGGAATTGTACTGACCTTAAAATTTGCCTTGGCGTATTTTTCAAGGTTGCCAAAAGCCATTTCAGGATCTCCGTGCCCTGTCTTGTGGTCTTCGCCACCCAGGATCAAGTATTTTTCCCCATCAATAACATGTGTCCTGAAATAATGGTAGGGTTCTTGCATGTCGTACGAAAGGCAATCGGGATAAATAGCACCTTTAGCAAGCTTGATCCCCAAAACATAGCTCCGGTAAGGCGCACACCTAAAACTCAACAAGTTTACGCCAGGAGGAATGTGCGTGGCACAGACCAGTTTTCTTGACCGAACAATATTCTTACCTGCGTTGATGCTATAAATGTCATCCTTTAGCTCGGCATCACAAACAAATGTATTTTCTATAATTTTCCCCCCTTGCTCCCTAAATTCCCTAGCCAGTTCCAGGATATATTTTACTGGATGGAACTGCGCCTGACCTTTAAACAAAAGCGCATGCTGAAATTCGATAGGCAAGCCATTGGTTTCTGCCTCCGTTACGGCTACACCAGCATTTTGAGAGGCCTGCAGGATTTTGGCCAACTGTTCTGTTTCCTCATCGGTTTGCGAAAAAAGAAAGCCGTTCTTTGTTTCCCAATCACAGTCTATTTGGTACATTGCTACAAATTCTTTGATCATGGCCATCGCTTCCTTGCCGGCTTTTGCCACTAATTTAGCAGCCTCCGCACCAAAATCGCTTTCAATTTCTGGATAGGTGGCATCAAAAAATGTATTCAGATGCGCGCTCGTACCACTAGTTGTACCAAAACCAATTTTATGACCTTCTAGGAGCAAACATTGAAGCCCTGCTTTTTGCAATAAAAGCGCCAAAGTGATACCCGTAATTCCGGCGCCTACAATGGCTACATCATAGATGGCATCGGTATCGGGCAATACCTTCTTACTGGATTCTTTTGTCACAGCCTGCCACAAGCTGACCGTTGAACCGTCTCTTTCTATTTTTTTGTTGGATGATCGAAGTGCCATATCTGATTGCTTATATGGAGAGAACACCCCTGCCAATAAATGGTTTGCTAACCGAAGTGCTTTAGACACCCAAACAGGCTCAAAATCACATAGCTTATTTGAGTACCCTTATTTGGAGTTTCTTTTTAAAAAAAGGCAAAATCGGCCTAAAATCTAGCCATTTGCAAGGTTTTGAAGCCCCAACCCGCATCATTAAACTGCCTTGACCTATCCTTGCGATTTGAATGGCCAAACTTTAGCCCTATTTGGGTGTTGAAAAATAGGAAAACCTATTAAAGCAAAATAAAATGGCAACTAAAACACAAAACGAAAAAATGCCAAATGGGCATCTGCACGAGCTTTTTGTCGACGAAATGAGAGATATACTTGGTGCAGAAAGACAATTGTTAAAAGGATTAAAGAAAATGGCCGATGCTGCCGTTAGCGAGGAACTCAAATCGGCGTTCCAAACGCATTACGATCAAACCGAAGGCCAGATCGAAAGACTTAAGCAAGCTTTCCAATCGATCGGAATGGCCGCCCGAGGCAAAAAATGCAAAGCCATGGAGGGACTACTGGAAGAAGCCGATGAAATTATCGAAAGCTTTGAAGGTAGCGAGTCGCTTGATGCCGCATTGATTACTGCTGCGCAAAAAGTAGAACATTATGAAATAGCCAGCTATGGCTGCCTGGTTACTTTTG
>JBCNPG010000066.1:0-9457 GCA_039593445.1 Pedobacter sp. | reverse complement strand
TAAACAGCAGCGTCTGCTTGCCGCGCCCCGCGATCACCTCAATCGGCATGCAGCCTTCAAAGTAAATCTCCTTCTCGAACTCCTTGAGCTCTGCCGTCTCGGCTTACCACTCAAGCCACGCTGCACATAAATGGTTTCGATATCACGGCCAGCCTTGATGGCTTCGATAACGGCCCTGATGCCAAATACGAATTCGTTGTTTTCTTTTGCTCGTTGCGGTCTTCTAAAATTGTCCATAATGATTAATGAGGCACAAAAGTACGCTAAATAAATGAATCGGCACCGGGCTTATCCACAATAAATTGTTCAAAAATAATTTAGGCAAAAAAACCAACATATTTAGCTTCAACTTGTTAACAAACAACTGAAAACTTGTGCAAACAAAAAGGCAAAGTTTTGTCTATTTTTGTTGCTATGAGTCTCGATAACGAATCACAAGGTCAGGGAAAATTTTCAGCTGCTGCAAGAAAAAACAGGTTTACTACGCCATCGGTAAGCACAATGGGCAAAATACCGCCACAGGCTACCGATCTGGAAGAAGCCGTTTTGGGCGCATTGATGCTGGAGAAAGATGCACTTTCTACAGTAATCGACATCCTGAAGCCCGAGGTTTTTTATCACGAGGCGCATAAAAAGATATTTGAAGCCATCCAAACGCTTTTCCAAAAGTCTAAACCGGTTGATATTTTGACCGTGACGACAGAAATGCGCCAAAATGGAACGTTGGAACTTGTTGGCGGTGCATTTTACATCACCAACCTGACCAACCGCGTGGCTTCTTCGGCCAATATCGAGTTCCATGCCCGTATCATTTCGCAAAAATACATCCAGCGAGAACTGATCAGGATTTCGACAGATATCATTACCAATGCCTACGAAGACACTACTGATATTTTCGATTTGCTGGACCAGGCAGAAAAAGGCCTTTTTGATATCGCCCAGAACAACTTGCGCCGAGATACGCAAAAAATGGACGAAATCATCAAGCAGTCTTTGGCTACTTTGGAAGAACTGCGTACCAAAACCGATGGCTTAACGGGTGTACCATCTGGCTTTACCGATCTGGACAGGATTACCGGCGGTTGGCAAAAATCCGATTTGGTGATTATCGCAGCGAGGCCAGCGATGGGTAAAACGGCCTTCGTATTGAGCTGTGCGCGTAACGCCACCGTCGAGTTTAAAAAACCAGCAGTGGTGTTCTCGCTAGAGATGTCATCGGTACAGTTGGTTAACCGTTTAATTTCCGGCGAAACCGAGATCGAACAAGAAAAGATCAGAAAAGGAAACCTGGCCGAGTGGGAATGGCAGCAGCTACACAGCAAGATTGGCAGCTTGAGCGAAGCCCCGCTCCTTATCGATGATACCCCGGCCCTAAATATTTTTGAATTCCGAGCCAAGTGCCGTAGGCTCAAATCGCAATACGACATCCAAATGATCATCATCGATTACTTGCAGCTGATGCATGGCAAAGGCGAAGGCGGCGGTAACCGTGAGCAGGAAATCGGTAGTATTTCGAGGGCGCTCAAATCGGTTGCCAAAGAATTGGATGTTCCTGTATTGGCGCTTTCGCAGCTGAGCCGTGCGGTAGAAAGCAGACCGGGACCAAACGGCAAAAGGCCGATGCTATCCGATTTGCGTGAATCGGGATCAATTGAACAGGATGCCGATATGGTGCTTTTCTTGTACAGGCCAGAATATTACGGCATTACCGAAGATGAAAACGGCCGGTCGATGGCCGGCGTGGGCGAAGTAATCATTGCCAAGCACCGTAACGGTGAAACCGGTATCGTACCGCTTCGCTTTATCGGCAAGTACGTGAAGTTTGCCGACTTGGAAGACAGCTTTGCGCCACCGAGCAGTTTCTCCGACAGCATGGCGCCATCTCAGAACTTCGATAAACCAGCTGGAAACGTAATCATCAGGCCTTCGAGCATGAACGATATGCACGACGACGAACCGCCTTTTTAGCGACCAGTCATAGCTTAGCAGATTTTTCTTCAGCAGAAATGATTTAGCTTCTTAAATCAGAAAATGTCTATTTAAAAGGCAGGCAGCCTGACAATTTATTGAAATGGATTTGTAAATCTGTGGCTTTAACCACAAAAAAGTATTAGATAAAATACCCCAACACAATCCCAACCAACACGATGATCGGTGGACTTATTTTGGTGAAATTGAGCACCAAAAAGGTTCCAATCAAAATAGCTATTGGCAATGCGCTAAATCCAATGGGCTTCACCAGCAACATAAAGGCAGCGATGATAAAGCCCACACTTACGGAATTGATGCCCGAAAGCGAGTGTTTAATGCGGCCGATCTTCTTTAAATCGTCCCAAAAGGGAACAATAAACAATACCAAGATCAACCCCGGCAGGTTGATGCCCAATACGGCCAATACACCACCCAAAGCCTGTCCGGCTATCCCATAATTGCCATGTTTCATGCTCAGGGCACCCAAATAGCTGGTAAAAGAAAACGTTGGTCCCGGCAACACCTGCTGCAAGGCATAGCCTGAAATAAAATCGGATTGCAACAGATAGTGCTTGGCCTGCACAAACTCGGTGAACATGAGCGGCACCAAAACCTGTCCGCCACCAAATACAAAAATCCCGTTACGATAAAAGTTCTCAAACAGCCTGATCGGCAAGCTAAACGGTGATGTCCTATTGATAATGGCACCCAAAAGCGCCATAAACACCATAAAGCCTATAAAATAGGTCAGCTTGCGCGGATTGATATTTGACAGCAATCTTACCCTGATCTGGGTTTCTTCGCTAGGCGTACCAATGGCCGACGAAACCATGCCCCCTATTAAAATGGCCATGGGAAAAACATAGGCATTTCTCAATACCAGTGTGGCTACCACTGCCGAAAAAGCCAAAAAAACCGACAGCTCCGTAGTCAGTACCTTTTTGGCCAAATTAAAAGCCCCATAGGCTACAATGCCCAAGGCAATAGGATGAATGTACTTGAGTATCTCGATAAACTTCTGCTTCTGATCTAAAAAGCCATAGCTGATGGCGGCCAAGGTCATAATGGCTGCCGATGGCAAAATCCAGATCAGAAAGGAAATAATGGCCAGTTTTAGCCCTCCAACCTTGTAGGCAATGCCTACCAATGTTTGCGTAGAGGCTGGGCCAGGCAATACTTGCGCCAAGGCATTAAGCTCCAACAGCTCTTCTTCGGTAATGTATTGGGTGTTTTTGACAAAATAGCGCAGCAAGAGTGAAATATGCGCCTGGGCACCACCAAAGGCGGTAAAGGTGAAAACAATTACACTCCTTAAAAATAAAAGCTGCCTTTTTGCCAATGTTTGTTCAGTTAATCATCTTCATAATCAAGGCCGGCTGCGCTGTTGTAGGCGCCCTGCAGCTCCGAAAGCGCATGCATATCACGCTTGCCCCTTGCCGTTTGCATGCCCTGCTGGTAAATTTCGATTGCCTTGTCCTTTTGTCCCTGTTTTTCGTACAGCTTGCCCAAATGATAATAGGTTCCCACATAGTTGGGATGCTCGTTTACCAGTTTCAGGTAATAGAAAAAAGCATTTTCTATGTCATTTTGTGAATTGTATTCGGTAGCCAAAGCATATAATATAAAGCTATCGTTAGGTTCCTGCTCTAAAAATTCCAATAACTTGGCCAAACGCGCGTTTTGCATTTTAAATCCCCTGCTTTTTTAATTAGATTTGCAAAAAGACAATTTAAAGAATCTATGCTTTGCTAATTGTAAAAATATGGCTAAACATAAGTTCATTACCCTTAAAACAAATGTAAACGTATGAAAATATTAGTTTGTATCAGTAATGTGCCCGACACCACTACAAAAATAACTTTTACTAACGATAATACACAATTCAATACCGCAGGCGTACAGTTTATTGTCAACCCTTACGACGAGATTGCACTTTCGAGGGCAATAGAACTTTGCGAAGGCGGCAAAGGTACGGTAACCGTTGTTAATGTGGGCGAAAGCACTACAGAACCTACTATCAGAAAGGCATTGGCCATTGGAGCCGATGATGCCGTAAGGATAAATGCTGCCCCAAGGGATGCTTATTTCACTGCATTTCAGATTGCCGAATATGCAAAAAGTAACGAATTTGATATGATTTTGTGCGGCAGGGAGTCTATCGATTACAATGGATCGCAAGTAGCTGCCATGATCGGCGAGTTTTTGGACATCCCTTCTATTTCTATCATCAAAAAATTGGACTACGATGGCGCTACCGCTACCCTAGAACGCGAAATTGAAGGTGGCAAGGAAGTAATCAACGTAAGCGGCAAATTCGTGGCCAGCTGCGCAGAAGGTACAGCCGAAGCGAAGATCCCAAACATGCGTGGTATCATGTCGGCCAGAACCAAGCCTTTGCAAGTGGTTGAAGCCAAGGAAATCGAAGAATTGGGCAAAGTAACCAAATTCGAAACACCAGCTCCGCGTGGCGCAGTGAAATTAATTCCGGCCGAAAATGCCGAAGAATTGATCACTTTGCTGCATACCGAAGCCAAAGTCATCTAAACCACGCCTAATTAACTGAATTATCAAACTTAAAAATAATCTCCAAGAGATTTCAACTATATCACTATGTCAGTATTAGTATATGTAGAACACGCCGACGGCAAATTCAAAAAATCTGTTTACGAAGCGGTGTCTTATGCAAAAGCAATCGCTAACCAACAAAATACCAACCTTACGGCCATTTCTATTGGCAATGTAGCCGATAGCGAATTGAAGGAACTCGGAAAATACGGCGCAAGCAAGGTTTTGAACGTAACCGCCGACCAGTTGAAAAACTTTGTAAACCAAGCCTACGGTTCAGTTATTGCCGAGGCGTCCAAAAAGGAAGGTGCAGACATCGTTGTATTGTCTAACTCATTTTCTGGCAAGGGATTAGCTCCGCGAATTGCAGTAAAACTTAAAGCCGGATTAATTGATGGCGCAGTGGAATTGCCTAATTTTGACGGTGGCTTTTCAGTAAAGAAAACCGCTTTCTCGGGCAAGGCTTTTGCCATTACAACCTTAACTTCGGCCAATAAGGTAATCGCCTTAAATCCGAACGCATTTGGCGTAAAGGAAAACCCTGTAGAGGCCACCATCGAAGCCTACAGTCCAGAAATCAAGTCTACCGACCTGACTGCTATTGTGAAGGAAATTGTAAGGGCAACCGATAGGGTTTCCCTACCTGATGCCGAATTGGTGGTATCTGGTGGACGCGGCCTAAAAGGTCCAGAAAACTGGGGCATGATCGAAGAATTGGCCGATCTATTGGGCGCTGCTACCGCTTGTTCTAAACCGGTTTCTGACGCCGACTGGAGACCACATTCTGAGCACGTGGGCCAAACTGGTATCGCCATTAGCCCTAACCTTTACATTGCCATTGGCATTTCTGGCGCTATCCAGCACTTGGCAGGCGTAAGCTCGTCGAAGGTAATTGTTGTCATCAACAAAGACCCTGAAGCACCATTCTTTAAGGTGGCCGACTATGGTATTGTAGGCGATGCCTTTGAAGTAGTGCCAAAAATCATCGCTGCGCTTAAAGCCCATAAAGGATAACATTAAATAAAAGAACCTAACAGGCTTGCAAAAAGCTTGTTAGGTTTGTTTATATATGAAAAAAGTAAAACTTGATATTGTTGGCTTGTCTTATAGCCAAACCCAGTCTGGAGCTTACGCATTGGTGCTTGGCGAGGTAAACGGACGTAGGCGACTGCCGATTATTATTGGTGCTTTTGAAGCGCAGGCCATTGCCATCGAAATTGAAAAGATGACCCCTACCCGTCCATTGACGCACGATCTGTTCAAATCATTTGCCCAGGCTTACCAAGTAGAAATTACCGAAATCATTATTTATAACCTGGTCGACGGCGTTTTCTTTGCCAAACTGATCTGTACAGATGGCAAAACCACTCAAGAAATTGATGCGCGTACTTCTGATGCTATCGCCTTGGCCGTAAGGTTCAATGCGGCTATTTACACCTACGAGTTTATCCTTTCTTCGGCAGGAATTGTAATTGAAGGAAACGATTTTCTCTTTCTCGAAAACATGGATTCGATTGCCAAGGAACATAGTTCTGAAGATGTGCCCACTTCCATTCCAAATGCAGGAAGCTACCATTCGCTAAGCTTGGAAGAACTGCAGCAAAAGCTGGAAGAGGCATTGGCCGAAGAAGCCTATGAAAAAGCAGCCCGCATCAGAGACGAAATCAACAAGAGAAACAGCCAGTAACATCCCCATATTTTCCTCATGAAAAATATCGTTGCCGGCATTGCAATCTTTCTCTTTTGGTTTTTACCGGCTTCGGCGCAAAACAATCCGCATACTTTATTATGGGAGGTCTCCAAAAAGGGACAAACCAACAAATCGTATTTGTTTGGTACTTTTCATGAGGTTAATCCCGATTTTTTCGATTCCATTAAAATCGCAAATGAATACTTGACAAAAAGCAAACTCCTGTTGGTAGAAGCCTACGAGCCAAACATCAATGGTGAAAGGAAAACACCCATATATACTTGGAACAAAGCCAAATGGGATTCCTTGCTCAACACTACGCAACAAGAAAAATTCGATGCCTATACCAAAAGCATGTACGGCGACGAAGAAATGTATAAATCTTCTCCTCAACTACTGACTTTCTTATTGTTACGAAACTATTTTCAGGGCATTTGCGATACGGTAAACAGAAAATCTTTTGAAGTAATGGACAATCGGATTATCGATATTGCGCTAAAAAGTAAATTGGAAGTGAAAGGTTTGGAGATGAATCAGATCAACATGATCAATACTAGCTTTAAAACAGATGTTGCTTTATCTGATACATCGAGTACGAACATAATCCTCAAGCTGATGGATTACATCAGCACCGCCAATACCCACACCGATATTGCCAAAGTGCTATTTGACTACAAGAAATTCGATGTCGACTACCACCTCCAGGTCATCTCAGATTCAACTGAACAGTTTCTCACTGCAAGAAATAACAATTGGATGAAAGCCATTCCAGATTACTTGACTGCTAAACCTTGCTTTATAGCCGTTGGCTTTAGGCATTTGATGTTAAAAAACGGGTTAATTCAGCAATTACGAAAATTAGGCTACACCGTTGAACCTGTTAAAATCTAACTCAAAAACACACTACGCTATTGAATACGCCTCTTCTTTTTCGACAAATTTTAGCTGCATTGTAGCTAATGTTTTAAAATAATTATAACTTACAGCTAATTTAAAACTAAGCAACTAAACCGTATTTATGAATATTAAAATTCGTTTGACCATAATGAGTTTTTTCCAATTTTTTGTGTGGGCGGCCTGGCTCATGACCATCGCAAATTATTGGTTCGGCACTAAAAACTGGGCAGGTGCCGATTTTGGGATCATTTTTTCTACCATGGGCATTTCATCGTTGTTTATGCCTACACTAACTGGTATCATTGCCGATAAGTGGCTCAACGCCGAGAAATTATACGCCTTGTTGCATATCCTTTATGCCGGGGCTATGTTTTACCTGCCACAGGTAGATGATCCGCATACTTTTTTCTGGATTATTCTTTTGGCCATGTGCTTTTACATGCCAACCATCGCCTTGAGCAACTCTATTTCTTACACCACCCTCAAATCGAGTAACCTCGACGTGGTAAAGGATTTTCCGCCAATCCGCGTTTGGGGTACCATTGGTTTTATCGTAGCCATGTGGATTACCAATTTAACCGGCAACAAGGCAAGCGCCAATCAGTTTTACATTGCTGGCATCAGCGCATTGGCCTTGGGTTTCTATTCGTTTTCGTTGCCTAAATGTCCACCGTCGCATAGCACCGAGAAAAAATCTTTTGTACAAAAAATGGGTTTAGAAGCCTTCAAGTTATTCGGAACCTACAAAATGGCGGTTTTCTTTATCTTTTCGATGTTTCTGGGTGGCGCTTTGCAATTGACCAACGCATATGGCGACGTATTTTTAGATGAGTTTAAGATGTTTCCTGCCTATGCAGAGTCGTTCGTGATCAAGTATTCGACCATCATTTTGTCGATTTCGCAGATTTCGGAAACCCTGTTTATTTTGGCTATTCCATTCTTTTTAAAACGCTACGGCATCAAAAAGGTAATGGTAATTTCAATGGTGGCATGGGTATTCAGGTTTGGCCTGTTCTCTTACGGCAACCCTACAGGGGGCCTTTGGATGATCATCCTATCCTGTATCGTTTACGGTATGGCTTTTGACTTCTTTAACATTTCGGGTTCGCTTTTCGTAGAAAGTTCTACCACGGCCAAAACCCGCTCGTCGGCACAAGGCTTGTTCATGATGATGACCAACGGTTTTGGGGCCATATTAGGGAGCTTGGTATCGGGCTGGATGATCCAAAAATATTTTACGGCCTCGTACACCAATGTAGAACCTTTAGCCAATTTGGTGGGCTCGGATGCCAAAAACGGTCATTTGCTCAAGTTTTTAAACGACCAGGGCATCAAAGTACTAGAAAATGGCGATTTAAGCAGGGCCATCGACGTAAAAGACTGGCACAGCATCTGGCTGTCGTTTACCATTTATGCCTTGGTGATCACCATACTATTTGTCATCTTCTTTAAACACAAACATACCAAAGCCGAAGCCAAAGTAATCGAAGCCATTACTCATTAATACCCTTACCAAGCAGATGTCATCCGTAAAACTTAGAAAAGAAAAAGATTGTTTAAACTGTGGCCATATTGTAGAAGAGCATTTCTGCCCCCATTGCGGACAGGAAAACATTGAGGTAAAGGAAGATGCCTTTCACATGGTTTCCCATGCCATAGCAGATTATTTTCACTTTGAGCATAAGTTTTTTGGTACCCTAAAGCCATTGATGCTCAAACCGGGCCAGCTTACCAAAGAATATGTTGCCGGAAAAAGGGTTTCCTTTATCCACCCTATCCGTCTCTATATTTTTGTAAGCATCGTCTTCTTCCTCTTTATTCTGGGTGGCGGAGAGAAGGAGAAAAAGGTGCCTGCGCATCAAAAAGAAGCGGCTACGGTTCCACTCAGTAAAAAAGACAGCCTTCAAAAAGCCAAATTAAAAGCAGTTGAAGATGCCATCCAATACGTTCCGATGAATGCAAGCGTAAAAGACAGCATCATGAAGGAAGCCAAAAAGAATATTGATGCCGACAAAGACGAAAATATCGAAATCAACCTCGACGAAGGCACAAAAAAAGGAAAATGGGGACTTTCCAAACTGGCCGGAAAAGACTCTACGGTAGCCGACTACGAAAAACACCAAGCTGCGCTGCCTGCTGCAAAGAGAGACGGCTTTATCAAGCATTATTTTGTAAAAAGAAGCATAGAGCTTAACCAATATGAAGATCCTCAAAAGAAATTCATGGAGGATCTGATGCACAACATTCCCAAGATGATGTTCTTGTTATTGCCTATGTTTGCGCTGATCCTCAAGTTGGTCTACATCAACAAGAACAAGTTCTATTACGAGCACC
>JBCNPG010000065.1:0-9547 GCA_039593445.1 Pedobacter sp. | reverse complement strand
TCTTTTATCAGTTTCATAGCAATTTTACATTTACAAATCAGCCACTCAACAACACATTCTTAAATTATTGAACATCAATATTATCCATGGTAAAATATATGGCATTATTGCTTAGGTTTTGATCGCCAATTTTATTCAAGGGATCAATTTTAATGCTGTACATTCTGTGCGCGCCACCAGAACCATTGGCTTTATTCCAAACAGCCCCATCAATTGTTATAGCATAGGCAGATTCTCCTGGTTTAAGAATAGTGTTGGTGTATAGCATTTCTCCGATATTAACATTGGGGTCTCTGCTGATAGACCCAAACCATCGGGAATCTTTCAGCCAAAAGCTTCTGCCATTTAAAGGATTAACCCCACCGCCTGGATACTCTGTTTCTACATCATAAGGGAAATTGATGTCGGGAGGATAGGTTGACGTATTCCACAAATAAGGATCATTACTGGTTACTTCAGTAAGCAAGTGGTTGGGCGCGCCCGCAACAGCATATTTCAAAATATTTAAGTCTATATCGGTAGTACCGACATTAGAAATCTTACATTTAAGGACATAACGCTTGTTTGCAGGTTCAAAAGCAATAGAAACCAATTCTATGGCAATGTCTTTGGCAAACTTCTGACCAGTTAATATCCTAGGATTCACCTTCATTTTTATGGATTGCATCGAGATAGGCTTTGCTTCTACCAGTCCAACCTTCATTGTTCCTGCCGGCACCCTGATATCAATGGTTTTACGTGTATTTTGCTCCTTTGTTAGGATAGTATTTGTTTTTGTTTGGGCGTTTATTGCTATTGCATTTGCAACAAACAGGAATAAAATGAGTAGTTTTTTCATTGTCTTAAATTTTATTCAATAAAAATAGACCATTCAACAAGCCCTTTTAATCATTAAAAAGGATGATTTTTACAGATGACTATTTCAGGAAATCGCTGCCAAAACCTGGAGCCGATATAGAAGGCGGGGCACTGTTAAAACCACCATTTGCGCTAACCGTTACGCTACCTACATCTACCGAGGCTCCGGCTTTGCCACCAAGAGGACCTTTTAACTCAGCTCCTACGGTACCTTTAATGTTTACATCCTGGAAATTCATATTGCCATCAAACTTAACGGTGGTTTCTACCGCTCCGCTTAAAGAGCCACCTATTTTACCGATTTCAAATTCGGCGTTTACACCAGGAGTTACCGTGAGGCTATGCCCAGTGGTTTGCCAGGTTACCGGGTCTACGCTGCGCTCGTATTTCATTGATCCAATTTCAAAATTGGCATAAACCGACCAACCTTCGCAATTCATTTTTGCGCCGGTTACACCTAGATCAACTCCAAAATCTACCTCGCAATGTTCCCGCTCCCAATCGTGTATCTTGCCTTTTAGCGCGTTATCCTGCTTTAAATAATCGCCACAAGGTTTTGATAATCCTCCATCCACATGCGTAGGGAAAAGCGAGTATGCCAAGTCTCGAAGGTTTTTTAAATACCCCACATAAGCGGCATAGTTAACTGGTGTAGGATCTTGAAGCGATTGCATCACTACGGTGTTCCAAAAAAGGTACTCCTGCAAACGCTGGTTAAGCAGGTCTTCCATGTTATGGATGTATTGGTTATTGATTTCGGCCATTTTCTCCAGCCATTTGGCCTGCCTGCCCTCCTTCAATTTACATAGGTCTTTTTCTATTTGCATGGCCCGCGCATTGGCTGCATCCTTGCCTTCGCCATCGTCAAGGCCTTTCCTTTCCTTTTCAAGTGCACTGATTTGATTATCAAAATCTATTTTCAATGCCTGTTTCAGTTCATTTTCGCTTTTTAGCCTGTTCGCCGTCTCCGTTTTCATCCGACTGATATACGATTTGCTGAATTGCGGGTTGTCTATGCTCGCCAGCATGGTAGCGCCTTGGGCCATGAGGGGATTGCTGAACGATGCTTTCATATCCTGCACAGATTGGGCAAATCCAGGCTTGCCGGCATTGGCCAGCATTTGTTGCATTTGTGCCATTCTCTTGGTCTGGTTCTCCACTACCTGCCCCTCATATTTTTTGGTCAATTCCTGCTGTGTTTTATAGGTCGCGTTAATGGTGGCATCCATGTCCTTAAAATAGGTTTCGACCTCACGGTTTCGGCTTACGGCTTCTTCATACGATGCAGGAACTGCCGGCACTATAAAGCGTTTGGTAATGCTATGGTCTTTATAGTATCGTTTAAAACGATTACGGATATAGGCTGAGATATCTTTGCCTGGGGCTACTTTACTCAATAAGTTGATGGCTTCTGTAGTAGCGCCACCGTTGGCGATAGCTTTTTCAAGATAGTTGCCACAAAGCGTATTGTTACCTTGTTGTTGGGCAATAAGTGCTAAAGATCTGTAGGCTTCGGTATTGGTGGTATCTTTTTGAATAGCTGATAGCAGGAATGTTTGTGCTTTTTCTATATTTCCCAAACTGAGGTAGGCCTGACCAAGATTATTGGCCACCGTAGCATTTTGAGGCAACAATTTTTGGGTGTACAAAAGCAATGGCAACGATTTATGCGCATAGCCTGATATGGTGAGCAAAGCCGCCAGGTTATTGAGTGAAAGGTAATCGTCGGGGTTGGTTATGCAAGCATTCTCTAGCAGATACAATGCTATATCCAATTCGTTATTTGCCCAAAAAGCCATAGCGTATTGACCGGTTTTCTTGCCCTTATTGATTAAGCTCGCTACCGCTTTCTTATGCTCAGGTTTGATGGCTTTTTCGGTTTCCGAGAAAATTGGCTTCAAATAAGCCAGCAATTTTTCTTTACCTACCGGCGTTGGGGCAATGGCACGCGTAGAGAGGACAGTAGGAATTTTATTGGGATCGCCAAGGGGCATCATTGCCCCACCTGGATTACCTTGGGCCATATTTTTTTGTACGCCCTGCATGGTCTTTTCAACGCCCATTTTTTCTAACATGGCCCTTTGTTCTGGTGTCATGCCTTTTTTCAGCTCCTCCATTTTTTTCATGGCATCTTCTATGTTTTGCTTTTGTTGCGCTGCCGCCATGATGGGCAGTAAAAGCAGAATAGTCAATATCTTTTTCATTGCTTTTGATTTTTATTCGATTAATAGACTTAGTTTATCGGTTTATAAGCCACGCCTTTCATCGCTTCGGGTTGCGACAACCATTTATAGATATAAGCGAAATTCAAATTGTTGACCAAGGAATACACCATATGCTCTACTCCCGTACCTAGCTTGGCATCGTATTTCGATAGGTTTCCCTGCATCTCAACAATTGATGGCGTTAAATTAAAATACACCCAAAGCGGACCATCTGTCTTAGTCTGATCGATGGTTTGTTGCGTGGCGGTTACCAATGTAAAATATTCGGGAAAGGTTTTATTAGGTGGATTTCCATTGATGATAGTAGCTGGATCCAGCACTGTATGGCCGTTATTATCATGAATCTGGTTACCAAAATTGGTATTTCCCTTGAGCTTAACTACCTCATTATAATAAGGCTTTAATCTTTCTAAGGCTTTTTTCATGGGTTCGGCCGCATATGGATTTGTTTGCAGGATAGACGGCCATGCTGCCAACTGCTGATTGATGTAGGCTACTGCATCTTTTACCAGCACAGGTTTAAAAGGCCACTCCCCATTTTTAGCCACTACAATTCCAATTTTATTAAACGGAGAGCCATTGTTATGAAAGTGATCCAGATAAGTACGGTAAGGATAAACATTGGCCTGAATTTTCTTGTCTACTCCTTCGCTGGCTAACTTCGTCTCATCCTCGCCAGCGCTAAATTGTGCCTGTTCGGCAAAGAAATATAGTCCACCGGGATTAAAGCCTTTGATATAAACGCCAGGAAAATCATTAAACCCAGCTACTAATCTTTGTCCTAGCTCACAACAATGGAGATTGATTTTTCCTTTCGCAAATATTGCCGCATAGCCCAAAAAATTTACGCCATAACTTTGCAATGGGCCATTGGCATCTACATACCACCGTTCATCGTTTTTTGCTAGCGTACGCATTACCAATCCGCGAGGCGAATACGATTGCATGATCCAACTTATCAATACATCAGATGCCTGTTGTTGTTTTACAGAATAAACTGCCCCGTTGGCATATTGACTTTTAATGGGCTTGTAAACAGCCTTGGAATTGATCGGATTGCTCACATACTTCCATCCAAGTACAGAATCTCTGCTCAATTGCCGATCATCTTGCTGAGCCCATGCAGCAAATACAAGAACAAGCAAGACAGAAAGAACTATATATCTTTTCATTGGCTTCATAATTAAATCTTTTGAAAAGGAAGAAGAGCTTCTATTTTGTTTTTGTCATAATCATACTGATACAAACCCATTACATCTCCCCATGCATTATTACCATATTTTCTCGAATAAAACCTAGCAAAGTATTTTGACCCTGAACCTGAGCTGGATCTTCTTTCCAATACATTTCCTTTAAAGGAGAATAATCCCTCGCCTTTGAATTGTTTTTTCTTAATTAAGTCATTATAATAGTCATAGCCTACCGTATAAGAAGATTGTGTTAACACATAATATTTTCCTTCAGCTGTATAACTGGTAGCAGCAATTAAACTATTTCCGTATGACCCGCTGCTTGAAGCCCATGTACCTATCAGCTGTTTTTTATAATCCACATTTTTAGGGGCAACACCATTTATTTTTAAAGTGAATAAAAGAAAATTTAAGGCCATCTCTGATTCGCTGCCCAGTATCTTATCAGCCGTATTAATAATTGCTACGTTTGCACCTACCTGTATAATCAGTACGGTGGCTTTTATAACATCACCACCAGGTTTAGTAATGCTATTGCTTAACATATAATAGGGCAGCCCTTGGCAGGTAACTCCTTTTTCATGATCACCCTTTTCAAACAAAAGGCTATTGGGGCTATTATGCAGGCTCCAACCATCAAATACCTCGAAGAAAATATGTTCCATATCTTTTTCTAAATTGCCAGATGATTTTACCATACTCATAAACTCAACAATTCTTTTTCCTGTAGTTGTATTTTTCTCTATCGATAAGCTATTGCCTTCGGTATTTAAGCTCCATGTAGGCGGAACAGTAATTGAATAAATACCCTTGTTGCCTGAACTGGTTATATTGCTAGTTGGCGAAACTGGGTTTTCATTAGCAGATTTTTGATCTGGCATTGTATTGTTGTTCGCCACAGGTCCTGTTTCGTTCAAGTCCAGGCTTTTGATAAAATCCAGTATTTGGCTTTGATATTTTTCGGTGTTGGTCAGTATTACCACATTAGCCATTTTCCCACTTCCTGTAGCGGTTATCAGCGTTGCCATTCCTTTATTGGCGCCATTGGTATAGCTAGCTTGCCCCGAAATAATGTTCCATCCTTTTTCGGTAGCAGGCGCTTGCATGGTTGGTTCCCCTGAAACAGATACGGTACCTTTCACCAGTTTTTCCCAGCTGGCAATAAAGTTTTCGTTTGCTGTTGCTTTAGTTTCTACCGAACGTAAAATAACAACCGCAGCATAGTTTTCTTTACCATCATTCTTGGTAGAAAGCTGTATACCATTGGGCATTTCTGTTTTGTCCCAACCTTTTGGCATGGTGTAGTTTACTACATCAAAAGCCTGCTGTTGGGCAAAAGCCGATGCAACAAAAACAATATTCATCGCAAAAAGGATTATCTTTTTCATATACAAAATTTTATGTGGTTATAAATCAAGTTATTGCCCGATGTATCTTCCTGTGCAGATGCTACTCATGCAAAAAACAGGGAAAACAGGGCTAAAAATGATGTCTTCATCGCTTTTCAATTTGATGGTTGATTGGAATATTTACTTTTTATTTCAGGGATTAATGTGGCCAGTTTTTTGATCCTCGTTTCGTTAGAAGGATGGGTAGAAAGAAATTCGGGCACTTTGTTTGGGTTGCCAGCCGCCATGCGTTGCCAGAAAGGAATAGCTTCTTCAGGGTCATAGCCCGCCATAGTGGCGAATATCAAGCCCAATTGATCGGCTTCGCTTTCTTGCATACGGCTGTTGGGAAGAGACAGCGCCAAATTTGATCCTACTGCATACAGGGCCAGAAACAAAGCCTGCGTTTCGGCCTTCTTTTCTTTCAGAGCATCTTGCAGTACCATTCCACCCAAACTGATCAACAAGCCTTGGCTCATGCGTTCGTTACCATGACGGGCAATGGCATGGGCAATCTCATGTCCCATTACCACGGCCAACGCATTTTCATTTTGTGTATAGGGCAACAAACCTGTATAAACCACCACCTTGCCACCCGGCATGCACCAGGCGTTAACCGTAGCCGCATCGATGGTATTATAATCCCATTTAAAATTTTTCAGGTCTTTGCTCATCCCATTTTGCTGCATATAGGTTTCTACTGCCCGTTGGATTTTTGCACCTACCCTTTCTACCATTTGCTCCCTTTCATCGTTTTTGCCCAATGTGGTACTGTTTTTTACAATCGTATCGTAGGCTGTAAAGGCCAAAGTGGTAAGCATGGCATCAGGCACCAAATTCATTTGCTTGCGACCAGTAACGGGCACCGTTTTACAGGCAGAAAGTCCTGTCGACAAGGCAAAAACAATACAGATGAGGGCTCTTTTCATTTTTGGATGATTTTTACGCGCTACTTGATCCCACTTAATAAATCCTGTGCTTTGTTGCCAACTACAGGCAATGGCTTTTGTTCGCCATTAATGGCATTGATCAATCCGATGATCCAAAGCACTAAAAAGCCCACCAAGAATAGATTGAGCGAAATTGAAATGATCCAGCCCAGGTACGGAATGAAGGCAAAAAACATTTGGGCAATGCAAATACCAAATGCACCAAGCATAAGGAACAAAGATTGCCTGATATGAAATATGGCCAGCTGACTTTTACTCTTGCTCAACTGCACATAAGCGATAATCCAGCCCACGATGGTGATGTAGCTGATTAGGGCAATGGTTTTGCCGTCTATTGGTTGTACTGGATCGGTAATTTGTTCGTTATTCATGATTGAGGGATTAAGGTTTTGAATATCAAGGCTAATTCATTGGCCTATTGGTAATAAATGGAGTCAGCGCATTAAAATACTGGTCTGTTTTACAGTACAATTGCCATTTCTTAAAATCCAGGTACATATTTGGATCGGTAAAATAGATCGTCTTGGAACCCATTGTGGGGTGGGGATTCCCATTTTTATCCTTAAACTCCAACGTAACGCCTACCTCCTCGATTTTCCAGGCATCCAGCCCAAAAAACGGCCCATTGCCCACGGTGTTGTAGTTCACATCTACCATAATACCCGTTTGCCTGTAATGGGCAAGGCTGTTAAAATTCTGATCAAAAGCAGCAGCCCTGGGCAATGTAAAGTCGTTTGTGCTCCATACTTTTAATTCTGATTTATAATTTTCCTGGTTATACCCTTTTCGCCAATTATCGGTACCCGCAGCTGGGTAAACCCTTAAGATTAGGGCAGATCCGTTTTCTTTATTATCCTTCCCGGTTTTAAGGGTAACTTTTGCAACCGCCAGAAAGTAATCTGCATCGTTAACCGCAGCACCTGTGGCAGCCCCCTGCTGGCTATTGGTATTGCCATTTTTAGGTTTTGTAATTTGCGCCTGCAATACATTTAGAAAAGAAATGCAAATGGCGGTGAAGAGTAGCTTTTTCATTTTTTAAAAATTAATCAACAGTGTAAAAGTAGAGTGACAGGCCAGGCACATCAATCATCAAAAAAGATGATTTTCGCATGGGTGTTTCTAAAAAATCATTAAAAAGGATGATTTTTCATCTTGGAGAAGGCCTGCCAAAATTTCAATGCACAAAGAGCAAATCATTCGATGGCTTAGTTAAAATTTTAATTAACTTTATATGGAACAGACGAATAGAAAAGCCGAAACCAATCCAGCCTACTCATCCAAAAGATGGTTTTAATCAAGCAGTGCTTAAAAAATCATTAAAAAGGATGATAAAAAACAAAAACTGCTATACCTAATTTGCGCTCAATGAAAAAATTATTCGCCAGCCTATTCATACTATTGAGTTTTCTAAATAGCTATGGCCAAGACCTCCCAAAAATTGATAGTCTTAAAAGGTTATTGTCTCAATCAAAAGAAGATACAAATAAGGTAAAATTGCTCTTTGCACTTACCAAGGAATATGAAGACCACGATATGAAAAAGGCAATGGTCTATGCCAAAGAAGGTGGAGTTTTAAGCAATAAGCTTAATTATACTGCGGGCAAACTAAAGTACAACAAAAGGATGATGTACATCTTTGCAACGCTTACGCAACACGATTCGGCGATATTTTACGGCAAACAGATCCTCAAAATTGCCACGGAAACGCGGGATTCTTTCAACATGGGCATTGCCTACTTTACCTTGGGAGAGCGCTACAATTTCAAATCAGATTACGAAACAGGGATTGAATATAGTTTAAAGGGGGTACGCATTATCGAAAAGCTCGATACCTCATCCCAAACAAGAGCCACTTTAAATGCGAGTATGGCAGCCAACTACCTGATGATCAAAGACTATAAGAAATCGATCGAATTTGGCGAAAAAGCAGAAATTCTTGACCGAAAAAACAAGAATTACAAAAGTCTCACTTCTACCTTGCTCAACCTGGGCAATGCCTACGATGCATTAGGGCAGGATGTAAAAGCACTCAAAGTATATAAAGAAAGCCTAGAGATCTGCGAGAAATACAATTTTCCAAGTTTTGTGGCCATGAATTGCGAAGGGATCGTAGAGATTATGGATAGGCAAAACAAATTAGAAGAGGTAAAATATTATGCCGAAAAAGGACTGGCAACAGCCATTAAAATAGCCGACAACTTCAACATCATGTCCTGCTACCAGAATTTGGCTGTCTATTACTTAAAAACAAATCAACCTGCTCAAGCCAAAGAATTACTTTTTAAGGCGCTCGATATCAGCAAGGCCAACGATTATAAAGAAGCCAGGGGAACTGTATTGCAAGGTTTGTCCAATGTGCTGTATGCAGAGCACAATTATGCGCTAGCATCTCAATACCAAAGAGAAGCCACTAAAATCAGGGAAGATATTTTTACCGAATCGATGGCTCAAAAACATGCCAACGAAGAAGTAAAATTTGAAACCGAAAAGAAAGAAAGCCAAATCAAGCTGCAGACAGCAGAGATACGTCAGAAAAATATCCTGAACTACTTTTTAATTGCTGGGACCCTTGCTTTTCTGGTCATTTCTATACTGAGTTATCGCAACTATAAGCATCGTCAAAAATTGCAACAGGCAAAAATTGATGAACTGGAAACCGAAAAACAGCTTACCGCTACAGAAGCCGTGCTTAAAGGCGAAGAACAAGAACGCACCCGCTTGGCCAAAGACCTGCACGATGGGTTGGGTGGCATGCTCAGTGGCATCAAATTTTCGCTTAATACCGTAAAGGAAAACCTGGTCATGACGCCCGACAATGCCCATGCTTTTGAACGGAGCATCGATATGTTAGACAGTTCTATTAAAGAAATGCGCCGCGTAGCTCATAACATGATGCCAGAAGTACTGGTAAAATACGGGCTCGATGCCGCGCTAAA
>JBCNPG010000064.1:0-9702 GCA_039593445.1 Pedobacter sp. | reverse complement strand
GTTCAATGAACAGCAAATCGAGCTTTCGCGCAAGGAATTCGACTTGGTAAGCTACCTGTTGCTCCATAAAAACCGGGTGCTGACCCGCATCCAACTGAGCGAACATATCTGGGGAACCTATGCAGATGATGAGTACGACTCCAACTACATCGATGCCCACATTAAAAACATCAGACGAAAATTAAATGTATATGCGCCCACCGAATGGCTAGAAACGGTCAGGGGTGTTGGCTATAGAATCAGGAAGTAATTTGAAACTCTCAACAAAACTTACGCTGTTTATTACGGGATCTAAAATAGCAATCGTTATTTTCTTCGTAGCGCTATTGCCTTTTTTGGTCAAACAGATCGCTTCCAATTATACGGTGTTTTCGCTTAAAAGCCAAAAAACGAAGGTAATGGCCAATATCCAGAAAAATGGCCTCGACTATTACCTGCAGGGCGAAGAAAACTATGGAAGCTATACCATGCTCAAGGAAGAATACATCTCGTTAGAACCGGTAGCGAACCAGCTAGCTATAGATACCATAAAAACCGCTAAACGCATCGTAGAAAGCGATACATTAAATTATATGGTTTTAAGCTATACATTTAAGAACCACGGCAAAAACTATCTGCTCGAAATCGGAAAGACCACGACCAGCATCGACCAATATAATCAATCTTTGCAGCGTTTTGCGCTATATGTATTGATTATCCTTATTGCCGCGAGCATTGTAATAGACCTTGTTTTTACGCGAAAACTCATCAGTCCGCTCGCCACAATCATCAAAACACGGCTGCTCAACAATAAGTTTCCGTTTGAACTGAAAAAAACGAGGATAAAAACGAGTACGGCAGATTTTAAATACCTGGACGAATCGATCAGTTCGCTGATGGAACAGATCAACGAAGCTTTTGCCAAGGAGCGCGAATTTACTGCCAATGCTTCGCACGAATTCATGACCCCCATCAGCATCCTTCAAAACAAGATGGAAAACCTGCTTGGCCACGAGTCGACAACAGAAACGGCCCAACGCGCCATCGTAGATATGATGAAGACCTTGGAGCGCCTCAAAAAAATATCGCGCGCGCTATTGCTGATCTCTAGGATAGACAACGAACAGTTTGTAAAGAAGGAAAGCGTACGTCCTTCGTCGTTTTTTGCAGCGCTGGCTGAAGAAATGGGCCATCGGCTGCAGGAAAAAAACATCCAGCTTGATTTTAGTTTGGCTCATAACCAGCTGCTCGAAAACGTTAACCACGATCTGCTTTTTCAGCTTTTTTACAACCTGATCAACAATTCTATTAAGTTTAATCGGCAAAACGGAAAGATACTTGTCTCAGACCATTTCGAAAACCAGCAATATTGCATTCAAGTGTGGGATAACGGAGTAGGGATACCTTCAGAACTGTTGCCGCAGATTTTTGATCGGTTCAAAAAAAGCGGTTCGTCAGAAAACTTGGGCTATGGACTTGGATTGGCTATTGTTAAGAGCATTGTGTCTTATCTGGATTTGAAGATAGCCATCGCTTCGGTGCCTGGCAAGGAAACCAGTTTCAAAGTTTACTTCAATCTAGCAACTTAAAACTTGTGAAGGATCAAAACAATCCGAAAAGAAACTGTGGTTGTCCAGCAATCAGCCTTGCAGATGTCTCCTAGGTTGTCCACTATTGTGTAACTTGTTTTTTATCAGTTAGATGCCGTGTTGTAAATCTTCCTGCCAATTAAATTTTGAATATTGGTGGTCTTTCCATGGCTTGTTCAAGGCCGAAGAGCTTTTTTCATTTGATTTTAGGAAGTGTTTTAGCTCAAGACTTTCATGATGCATCAAAAATTAATTGTCGTTGTTTTTGTTACAAATAAGCTTCCTTATTCAGTCTTTATTGAGATCAATCCAAATTAAAGCCCATATATTTCGTGCCAAATCTATTTTTTTAATCAAAAGTTAAATAATTGAAAAATTTGTGTAAAATTTTCTACAGTTTTTTCGATAATGGATGCAATTTTTTACACAAAATGTAGAATATATTACCCTATATCAATTTTTGTTCCTATTTTAGGAGAGAGAACTATTAATACACAAACGTCTCCCTATTTATGTTTGGTTTAGGACAGTTGCGCTCTTGCAATGCATACTTTTTTTAAATATGTATTGCGTTAGGGTTCTAAATAAATGGATGCCTTCGTGGCTAACTTCACAGCGCCTGCTGTGCTGTTTACTTTTTGCTACCCTTTCGTGTTTTGCCCTGAAAACCTTTGCAGAAGGCAGCAAAGATCTTTACCCTTCTGGGGCTCAAGGCAATAGGGCTTTTTTGTATGCCAATATAGATGGCACCAATTACACAGACCGTTTCCCTTTCAAAACCAGAGGCGCCCATTTCGTTTATGCCAAATCAGGCGAAACTATTGCGGTGGCTTCAAGTGCTATCGGGGTAAACAACGGACGGATTGTCGTTACCTCGCCCGATGGAAATTCGACTACTTATAATGTAAGCGCTGGCGTTGGACTTATTCCAAACCGAACGGCAGAGTTGTCGGGGCCTGGGGTAGGCTATACACCCATCAGCATTCCGGTTTCTGCTGCACGTACAGGCGTATGGATGGTCGAATTTCTAGCACCCGTGGGCAATGGCACCAGTAATGATATTACGCCGCCAGATGTTTTGGCCGATGGAAACTGGACCCAATCTACCGGCAATACCGCAAACTATATCGCCGCATGGGATGTATCGGTAAGAAACGCTGCGGGTACAGCTTGGCTAACCGGTCGCGTTTACACCAATGTTTTAAACCTTGGTATTCGGAATAACTTTACCAGTAGTGCAAAGGGGTTTTATGTAACTAACTACATCCTTACCGAAGACGGCAGGGCTTACCGTGTAAAAACCAATGGCAACAACGGTTGGGCCTTTACGTTTTTCTCTAACAACAATGGTTTTGCCGTTGGTGGTGTAGCCACCTACAAGAGTTTGAATGCCTCTACAACGGCCGCCCTTTCAGGCCTTCACGATCCGAGAACACTTGATGATGCGCTGAACAAGACCCATAAGATTTTTTACAACAAGCCAAATGCCGATCTTCCAGAAACGGTGCCGGCCTATATCAGTGCGGCCAATCAGACTACCTGGCTCAAAAAAACAGCCGTTTTGCCCGTTATTACCGATCTGAAATTTACTGGTATTGAGGGTAGCGATGGAAAGATCAGTTATAAAGGAGCAAAAATTACTTTTACGGCTTCGGCATCAGGAAGCTACCAAATCACCATTCCCATGGCCAATGGCGCCGATCGGGTTATCAATGGTTCTGCCGTGGCAGGTGCTAACGAAGTGTTTTGGGATGTAAAAGATGCCAACGGGAATTTCTTGCAGCCGGGACCAATTTCGCCATTGGTGCAAACTTTTTTGCGGTCGGCAGAGGTCCACTTCCCCTACATCGATATGGAAATCAACCCGCAAGGCCTGATTATCGAATTGATAGAGAACAATACGAGTTACAATGTTAACCCTGCAAATCCCAATCCATCAGAATATAGCGATATTGTTTACTGGGACGATATAAATATTACCAATGCAGGGGTGCCGGGCAGCAATAGTTCCAATCCGGTAACCAATTTAACCGGGGTAAGCAGCAATACCAATGGGCACAAGTTTGGCGCTTATAGCAACAGTAATCAATTTGGTGATGAGCGTTCGATGGACACCTGGACCTATATTGAAAGTGGCAAAACCACCCAATTGGTCAATATCGAGATATTCAAGGCAGATTTAAAGATAGAATCGATCAGTCCGGATTTATCCAAGTATTTTTCAGACCGGACAATTACATATACTGTTAGGGTGCAAAATGCCGGCCCTTCGGCTGCTGATGGATCGCGTTTAGCCATTTCCTTGCCTGCCGGATTAACCATTGCCTCTGTAGCAACGGCCAATCAAAGCGCGGGTGTAGCGGTAAGCAATGCGGTTACGGGAGCTCAGCAATATACAGCTACGCTGAATATGCCTAACCAAGGCACCATCGACGTTGTTATCGCAGCCACCTTTACGGGTAGCTATAATCAAACATTCAGCAATGCAAAAGCGAGTATACTGAGGCCTGCCGATGTGAGCGACCCTGATGCCACGGGCAGTAATGCATTAGGGCCTGTTGATGCAGACGAAGAATGTTTGAATGGCGCCGCATCGGGCGTTGGCCTTTGCAACAACATCAAATACAATACGGTTAATGGCCAGGAAATATGCCAAGGGAGCAACATGGCAGCCGTTAGTTATCCATTATCGGCGGATGGTACACAATTTGAAAATTCGGTACTTCCGGCAGGCTTAAGCGCGCAAGATGCGGGTGGAAACCGTACGGTAAGTGGTGCCTTATCAGCGTCTGGCGTCCAAACCTTCTATATCAAAACGCTGAATACCAAAAGAACGCAAACCAATGTGATCATAAGGTCTAATGCGTTGCCAAGTGCAACTGCAGATGGTCCGCTGAGCGTTTGTGTTGACGCGGCCGATAATCCGGTCATTAGTTTTAAGGGCACTGGTGCCATAGGCGCTTATGAATTTAGTTATACGATTAACAACGGCAGCATGCAAACCGTTACTGCGGCTTCGGGATCTGACACGGCAACGGTGCCCATACCGGTAAATAGTGCCGGTGTACTTACCTACAAACTGGTATCGGTTAAAGACCTGGCCACGGGCTGTGATCAGGCAATGAATACAAGTTTAACCGTTAATGTTCAGCCCAAACCTACAAAAGCACATATTCAATTAAACAATTAATAAAAAACCATCCAAACATGAAAGCAACATTTATCAAAACGATCCTGGCGACATTTATCATTATCCTTGGCCTGCATGCCGCAAGTAAGGCACAAACTTACTACCCGGTTTATTTATGCGATGGCGGCACTGCAACGCTACATAGCCCTGAAGAAAACACCTTAACAAACGGCGATAAGGTTCATTGGTATTTGGAAGGTGTTGAAGTAGCGAGCAAAACCTATACTGGAACAGCCAACGAAACCAATTATGTAACACCGAACAATCTTTCGGCGGGCGTGCATAATTATACCAGTAGGATAGAATCGGCTGCCGGATGTTGGGGAGATCTTTCAGATCCTTTCCAGGTTTACCAATTGCCGAGCAAAACACTTGCCTTAGTTGCAAATAATGCTTCTTATTGCGGTGGCGATGCAAGTTTGAGCTCCATCATTACGGCTACGGCCACACCGGCCCAGGCATTGCCTGCAGGCATAGAATACGCTTATGTATGGTCTGCAACAAAAAACGGAACTGCGGTTACTCCACTTTCTGGAATAGGCGCTGATGATGGTTCAAAGACTGATGTCAACAAGTTTACCCTGAATACAACCGGTGCTGGTACCTATGTTTTCAGTGCGACCGTAAAATATGTAAAAACGGCTGCCAATACGGGCGTGCTAAAATCGGGCGACAACAATGGATGCGAGGTTACGGCAACCGCAACGCAAACCGTAACTGTAACGCCGAAACCAGTTAAGCCAACCATAATTGTCCAATAATATTGCTAACAAACCACTGGGTTGAACGTAAAACGGTACATATTACTAGCGTTCTTCTTGCTGTTGGCCAATTGGACATTTGCACAGTCAAATCCTAATGTTGTTAGGATCCGTTTGGGTGCTTCGGTCAAATTCGCAGTAAGAGATCAGGCTGGACTTTCCTCGTTCCAATGGTATCGGGATGGGAAACCTATAGCCAATGCTACCGGACCAATTTATACCGCTAGCGTAGCGGGCTTGTATCAAGTGGTTTCCATCAATGCTGATGGATGCAAGTCTGATTTATCGGATGGTTTTTTATTAATAATTGAATATGCGGACTTGGCGATCCATAAAATTTCCGAGAAACGATACGTTGGTCCGGGTGAAGCCTTTGAATATCAGATTTCGGTACAGAACAACGGCAATATCGATGCTACCGGCGTAGAGGTGGTAGATAAACTGCCAAGCAACCTCAAATATGTTGGCATCATTGGCGATCCGATGGACAACGTTACCGTGGTTAACAACGTCATTTCCTGGAAGATAGCTTTATTGGCAAATGGCCAAAAAATGGTTTTGTCGCTAAAAACTATGGCCATCAAGGCAGAAAAAGTGGTGAATATCGTTAGTGTAACCGCGCTTGAGCCTGACCCGAATCTGGCCAATAACACGGCTACAGATGTGAAGGAAATTATTGGCGAAGTTATCGTGCCTAATGTAATTACGCCAAATGGCGATGGCAAAAACGATGTCTTTAAGATAAATGGGCTGGAGCTTCATCCCGAAAACACGCTGTCTATTTTTAACAGGTGGGGCAATGAGGTGTATAGGAGCAATGGCCCCTACAAAAACGATTGGAACGGTAACGGCCTGAATGAGGGTACCTATTATTACCTGTTGAAGATCAAAGATAAGGATGGAAGCGAAAGAAGCAGCACAGGTTGGATTACATTGATAAAAGATTGATATGTGGAAATTAACTAAGCTTATTTTAATGTTGTGTTTGGCCGCTCCGTGTTGGGCCCAGCAAGATGCGCAGTATAGCCAATATATTTTCAATGGGATTTATATCAATCCGGCATACGCGGGGTATCGCGAACGCATCAACATCAATGCCACCTATAGAAATCAATGGACTGGCGTTAATGGCGCCCCAAAAGGCTTTACTTTGGCTGCAGATGCGCTGATGCCCAACGAGCGCGTTGGTCTGTCGTTGGTGATGAGTACGGAGCAATTGGGTGCCCAGAAAAACATTTCGGCCTTTGCCAACTACGCCTACCGCTTACCGCTTAATGAAGAAGAAACTTCGAAGCTTGCCTTTGGCCTGGGCCTTGGCGTAATGCAGTCGGGTTTGAACGGAGATATGCTCAATCCGACGGATTTGGGCGATAATTACATTCCAAACGGAACAGTCAAACAAATAGTGCCCGATATACATGCAGGTGTGTTTTTCTCTACGCCCAGAATGTATATCGGTGCATCGGTCAACAATTTGATTGGCAAATATATATTGGACAAACGGTCTCTGGATTACAATTTTCCGACGCCAAAACCCCATTTTTATCTAACCGGTGGGGTCCTGATTCCCATGGTAGAGTATGCCATTGATTTTAAGCCCTTCTTTTTGATCAAAGACGATATCAAAGGTCCAACAGTGATGGATATCAATGCTTTTTTCCTGCTCAAGCAGGTGCTTTGGCTGGGTGCGGGCTATAGAACCGGCATCAACCTCTATAAAAAACCAGCCCTGCAGGGAGATTTCAACAGCAAAAATGCCCTCATTGGCATGGCCGAGATATTTGTGAGCCAACAGCTTAGGCTAGGCTATTCGTATGATCATAGCATGAGCAAATTGGCTGGTTATGCCGGCTCAACGCACGAAATCTCCATCAGCTGGAACTTTTACACCACCAAAGAAAAACGTTTGTATTTCTGTTATTTCTGAGCAGTTTACGAAAGCTCAATGATCAATTGGGGTTTGAGTACCCATAAACATCAAGCTGTTTTTCAGCACTATTCCATAAAAAAGCCTGCCATCGGCTTGATTTGGCATTTATTTTGTATCTTTGTTATCCTGTTCTGCTTGTTTTATTGCAACAAGTCCAGAATTGGAAACTTACAGTTGGGGCCGTTTTGGATTTGACAGGGTGGCGCTGAGTATGTAAGCATGCAGTGCGTTGTACGGAGAGCACTTAAAAGATAACGTTCAAACTATAATTGGCGAAAATAACTACGCCTTAGCTGCCTAATTTAGAATTACGCAAGCTTTTGTCCCTCTAGCTGCCGCATTGTTAGGCTAGAAACCGGGGCATCGAAATAACAACGCTAGCTGTTGCATGGTGCGCTGCAACGGCGAAACAAAGCACCTAAGGAGAAAGACAAGGTCGGTTTCCAGCCCGTCTCCTCCCTACAATGAATTGGAAAATAAGCATGTAGAAGGCATAATTTAGAACACAACTGGACAAGGGTTCGAACCCCTTCGGCTCCACAAAAGGAACAGCATTCAAATGTTGTTCCTTTTTTTATATTATGTCGAAGTAGGTTCGGGATGCATGTTTCTGGTCGCAAAACCACCCACGCACTAAACCATCGATTAAAGTGTTCTTCCAGGGTATTCAGCCAAAGCTTTTTCCAAGCAATCCATGGCGGCATTGAGGTCGGCAGTGTTCAATACATAAGCCATCCTAACCTCGTTTTTGCCCGAGTTGGGACTTGAATAGAAGCCTGTTGCCGGTGCCATCATGACCGTAGCATTGTTATGGTCAAAGCTTTCCAACATCCATTGGCAGAAAGCATCTGCATCGTCAATCGGCAATTTGGCCACCACATAAAAAGCGCCACCAGGATTAGGACAGAAAACGCCTTCCATGCTGTTTAAACGGTTAACTAAAGTGTCTCTGCGCAAGGTATATTCCTTGTTTACTTCTTCAAAATAGCTGTCTGGGGTATCAACGGCAGCGGTTCCGGCGATCTGCTCTACCATGCCCGGACTCAAACGGGCCTGTGCAAACTTCAATCCCGAAGCAATAACGGCCGCATTTTTGGTAATTAAGCAACCCAAACGGGCACCACAGGCACTGTAGCGTTTAGATACAGTGTCCATAACCACTACGTTTTCGTCTAATCCATCCAAGTGCATTGGCGAGATAAACTTGCGTCCGTCATAGCAGAACTCGCGGTAAGCTTCGTCAGAAAACAGGAACAAATCGTATTTCAGACATAAGGCTTTTAAGGCTTCTAGTTCTTCTTTCGAATACAGATAACCAGTTGGGTTATTCGGGTTGCAGATGATGATGGCTTTGGTTTTTGGCGTAATCAGCTTCTCGAACTCGGCAATGGGAGGAAGCGCAAAGCCATTTTCGATGAACGAAAGGATAGGCTTTACCACCACATTGCTCATACACGCAAAACCATTGTAGTTGGCATAGAATGGTTCTGGAATAATGATTTCATCGCCTTCGTTTACACAGGTTTGCATGGCAATGGTAATGGCTTCCGAACCGCCAACGGTTACCAAAATGTTTTCGGGCTTGATGTTGTAGCCCAATTTGTTGTAATATTCGGTGAGTTTGGTCCTATAGGCCAAGGTACCTTCAGATGGTGTATAGGCCCAAACATTAAAATCGATGTTCTTTACGGCATTAAGCATGCCTTCCGGTGTGGCAATATCTGGCTGACCAATGTTCAGGTGGTAAACTTTTTTACCCGCGGCCTTGGCCTTGTCGGCAAAAGGAGTGAGTTTTCTAATAGGGGAAGCGGGCATTTGGAGCCCTTTTTCTGATATTTTTGGCATGTCACAAAAATAAAAAACCCCGTTGGATTAACGGGGTTTTTGTTTAAATATCTTCAAGAATTTTACTTGGTCGATCCATTTACCGATTCGCCTTTGATGTAAAGCACCTTGGTCGTTGTCCTGGCATTTGAAGTCAGGGTGATGGCTTTATTGAAAGGAAGCGGCGACCCAGCAGGGGTCAAAGTTACCTTTACAAAACCCTTTTCGCCTTTTTTAACAGGAGTTTGCGTATATTCTGAAACGGTACAGCCACAAGTGGTTTCAACCTTGGAAATAATCAGTGGCGCATCTCCTTCGTTGGTAAAGTTAAAGGTAAAACTAACCGGTTTGTTCAAGACTACTTTTCCAAAATCATGGGTTTCGGTTTCGAACTTAAACTCTGCAGGCTTGGTCTGTGCCTTGGTGGCA
>JBCNPG010000063.1:0-9804 GCA_039593445.1 Pedobacter sp. | reverse complement strand
TCTGAACGCCAAATACCGGGAAAGTAAAGAAATAACCTTGCAAAAAGGCGCCATTATGGTGGAAGTCGTCGAAGAAAAAATCTGAAATCGGGGCCTGTGGCGACGAAGCCTTCAGCGCCGGGTGGTTGCTCAAAATGCCGGCCGCGGTATAAAATCCTGGATAGGAAATGCCCCACTGGCCTACATTGCCGTTGTTGTTGGCTACGTTTTTGATCAGCCAATCGATGGTGTCGTAGGTGTCAGAGCCTTCATCAACATCTGTTTTGGCTTTTTTGTTGTCGATAACTGGGGTCATATTGGTGAAAGTGCCTTCGCTTTTGTAGCGGCCACGCACATCTTGGTATACGAAAATATAGCCTTCTTTCATCATGGTAGCCGAAGGGCCCAAACGGTTGGGATATTTGTTGGCTCCGTAAGGCGCAACGCTATAACAGGTGCGTTGCATCATGATCGGGTATTTTTTCTGCGCCGAGGCATCTTTAGGCGTATAGATAGACGTAAAAAGTTTTACCCCGTCGCGCATGGTAATGTAAGCGTCGGTTTTGGTGTAATTATCTTTTACGTAATTGCTTTGGGCCATGACCTGGCCAGCTGCCGAAAGGAAGCCCAGCAGCGCAACGATCAATTTTAAGCGGTTCATAGTTATGAGATAGGTTATAAACTATAAATATAGAAAAAGCCCATTTCAAAACGCGAAGTAATTAAAGAAGTTACACTATCGGTTGCTGGTTTTCAGTTGCCAGTTGCCAGTTACCAGTTTTCAGTTTCAAGTTTACAGTTAACAATCCCAGCAATTAAACCATGTAGCAATCGAACAATCCCACTATTGTCTATTGTCTATTGTCTATTGTCTATTGTCTATTGTCTATTGTCTATTGACTATGGACTATCAACCACAACAGTGTAACATTCGAAAAATCAAGCCCCAAACATTCAAACCTATTCCTTAACTTTGCTTCACAAAAAAAAGATCTTTACTATGCAATACGATGTAGTTGTTATTGGCTCGGGACCGGGCGGTTATGTAGGTGCCATCCGTTGTGCACAATTAGGCTTAAAAACGGCCGTAGTCGAAAAATACAAAACTTATGGTGGTACCTGCCTAAACGTAGGCTGTATCCCTTCAAAAGCCTTGTTGGATTCTTCAGAGCATTACCACAATGCAGCGCATACCTTTACAACGCATGGTATTAATCTTAAAGATCTTAAGGTAGACATGAAGCAGATGATTGCCCGCAAAGACGATGTGGTTTTGCAAAATACTGCTGGTATTACCTATCTTTTCAAAAAGAACAAGATCGATGCCTTTGAAGGGGTGGGTTCTTTTGTTGATAAAAACACCATTTTGGTAACCAAATCTGATGGCACTACCGAAACCCTGACCACTAAAAACGTAATTATTGCTACGGGTTCGAAACCAACAGCCCTGCCGTTTTTGCCTATCGACAAAAAACGCATCATTACTTCTACCGAAGCTTTGAACATTAAAGAAGTTCCAAAAAGCATGGTTGTCATTGGCGGTGGCGTAATTGGTTTGGAATTGGGATCGGTGTATGCGCGCTTGGGAACAAAAGTTTCTGTAGTTGAGTTCATGCCGTCGATCATCAGTACCATGGATGCAGGTTTGGGCAAAGAATTGCAACGCGTGCTTAAAAAAACCTTGGGCATGGAGTTTTACATGGGCCACAAAGTAACCGGTGCTACCACCAAAGGCAAAACCGTTACCGTAACTGCCGATAACCCAAAAGGCGAGGCCATCAAGTTAGAAGCCGACTACTGCATTGTTGCCGTTGGCCGTACGGCCTACAGCGAAGGCTTAGGCTTGGATAAGATTGGCATTACCGTTGAAGAAAGAGGCAAGAAAATTCCGGTTAACGAGCATCTGGAAACTTCGGTTAAAGGTGTTTACGCCATTGGCGATGTGATTAAAGGAGCCATGTTGGCCCACAAAGCCGAAGACGAAGGCATTTGTGTTGCCGAAACCATCGCCGGACAAAAGCCGCATATCAACTATAACTTAATTCCTGGTGTAGTTTACACTTGGCCAGAGGTAGCTTCTGTTGGCTATACCGAAGAGCAATTGAAAGAGCAGGGCGTAAAATACAAAGCCGGTTCATTTCCTTTCAAGGCAAGCGGCAGGGCCAAGGCGAGCATGGACACCGATGGCTTTATCAAAGTATTGGCCGATGAGGCTACCGACGAAGTTTTGGGCGTACACATGATTGGTCCGCGTGCGGCCGACATGATTGCCGAAGCCGTAGTGGCCATGGAGTTCCGTGCCTCGGCCGAAGACATTGCCAGGATTTGCCATGCGCACCCAACTTATACCGAAGCTTTGAAAGAAGCCGCTTTGGCAGCCACCGCCAACAGGGCCATTCATATTTAAGCGAGTTCTATAGTCAGAATAAGATAGAGTCCCGTGGTTTGGCCACGGGATTTTTTGTTTCTAATGAGTTTATGATTTGTTAACAGAATGATAACGAGGCGCAAACAATATTGTTCGATCGGCTAAATATTTTTGCCGTAAACAGATAAGACATGAACTCAGGAAAATTATTTAACGCATTGTTAATTGTGGCCATGGCATTGGCCTCTTGTAAAAAAGATAAAAAAACCGACGAACCCATTCCGGAACCCATTGTTGCAGAAAACCCGGCCACTTTTAAAGAAATGGCTTCTATTGATTTAGGTGGTGCCACTGCGGCCGAAATCTCGGCGTACGACCCAAGTACCAAAAAACTATTTGTGGTGAGCAATGATGGTGGCACCAAAGTAGAAGTAGTCGATTTAAGTGCCTATCCTGCGGTAAGCAAAGTCAAAACCATTACCTTTCCCAATAATGCAGGCATTAACAGTGTAGCAGTTTCGAATGGTTTGTTGGCTGTAGCTTTGGATGGAGCCGATAAGCAGGGCAATGGCGATGTGGTTATCATTAAAACATCCACGCTAGAAGAACTGAAAAAGATCACCGTTGGTGCCATGCCCGACATGGTAACTTTTAGTCCTGATGGCAATTACATTTTAACGGCCAACGAAGGCGAGCCAAACGATACTTATACCGTTGATCCGGTGGGTTCGATTTCCATCATCAATGTAAAAGACAACTACTCGGTAAAAACCTTGGATTTTTCAGGTTTCGAAAGTCAAAAGGCAAGCTTGGTGGCCAATGGATTCAGGATTTACGGACTGAACGCATCCTTTGCCAAAGACATCGAGCCAGAATACATTGCGGTGGCAGCCGATAGCAAGAAAGCTTATGTAACCTTGCAGGAGAACAATGGCGTAGCCGAAATCGATATCGTTGCGGGAGCAATCACCAAAATTATGCCTTTGGGTACGAGAGACATCAGTTTGGCCGAGAATCCTTTTGATGTAAGCGATAAGGATGGCAAAAAGGAGTTGAAAAATTGGCCAATCAAAGCATTTTACCTGCCAGATGCCATTGCGCATTTCACCGTAAACAATACCAGCTATCTGGCCCTGGCCAACGAAGGAGATACCCGTGCCTACAGCGCTTTCAATGAAGAAGCAAGGGTGAAAGACCTGACCCTCGACCCAACCAAATTTCCAACGGCATCGATCCTGAAGCAAGATGCCAACCTGGGCCGCTTAACCGTAACCAAACTTTTTGGTGATACTGATGGCGATGGCGACTATGACGAATTGTACGCCACTGGTGGCAGGAGCCTAAGCATTATCAATGCCTCAACCGGGCAGTTGGTAGCCAATATTGGCAAGGATTTGGAACAAAGAGTAATTGATGCCGGCAAATACGACGACGACCGCTCTGACAATAAAGGCGTAGAGGTTGAAGGCGTTGTCGTGGCGCAGGTAAACGGACAAACTTTGGCCTTTATCGGCATGGAAAGGGTAGACCAGATAGCCATTTACGATATCGGCAATCCGGCGGCACCTAAATTTGTACAATTATTCTCCACTGGCGATGCCCCAGAAGGTATTTTGTTTGTAAAGCCCAAAGACAGCCCTAATGGCAGAAGCTTATTGATCGTTTCAAATGAAGATGATGGAACGGTTAGATTCTATCAGCCTGATAAATTATAGCCTAAAGTCATTTCAAAATCAAAAGCCGGTAGATTTACCGGCTTTTTTTATGCTTTTCTCGGCTAATTTGAAGAAATTTGCACTTCTATTCCACCCAAAAAATCAAGCATGTCAGAAAGCGCCGCGCCCAGCCTTGCCTCAGATGCAATGGTTCATCCTTATAGCAAGAAAAAAGTGCGATTGGCGGTGTCGCTTTTCTATTTTGGCCAGGGTCTGTGTTTTGCCTCTTGGGCCAGCCGCATCCCCGATCTCAAGTCGGCCCTGCAACTTTCTGATGCGCAACTGGGCAGTATTTTGTTGGCCTTGCCATTGGGCCAGTTGCTTACCATGCCGGTATCAGGTCGTTTAACAACCATTTTTGGCAGCAAGCGCATGCTTACCATCGGTGCGCCTCTGTACGCCTTGGCGCTAACCAATCTGGCTTTGGCCAATACAGGCTGGCAGTTGGCACTGTTTCTCTTTATGTTCGGCATTACCGGCAACCTCTGTAACATTGCCTTAAATACACAAGGGGTAGCCGGAGAAAGCTATTATGGAAAGCCTATCATGACTTCTTTTCACGGTGCCTGGAGCGTGGGCGGGTTTTCGGGGGCTTTGGTGGGGCTACTGATGACGAGCCTGCACATTTTGCCCTATTTGCATTTTTGTATTATTGCTCTTTTGGCTTTTGTGCACATTGGGATCAACTATAGATATCTGCTAGAAGCGAAGAAACCTGTACAGCAGGAAAAGCCCAAGTTATTTACCCGTCCCCAAGGCGTATTGGTCCAGTTGGGCATTATTGGCTTCTGCAGCATGGCTACCGAAGGGGCCATGTTCGATTGGAGCGGCGTTTATTTTAAGGAGATTGTAAAAGCGCCACACGGGCTCGTTATTTTGGGTTATACCTCTTTCATGATCATGATGGCCACCGGCCGTTTCCTGGGTGATAAAGTGATTGCCGCCTACGGACGGAAAAGACTGTTGCAGGTAAGCGGCGTGGTTATTTCGAGCGGCATGTTGCTGTCGGTCGTTTTTCCCTATCTTATTCCGGCTACGCTTGGCTTTATGATGGTAGGCGTTGGGGTTTCGGGCATTGTGCCCATGGTATACAGCATCGCAGGCAACAATACCAAAGTTGCCCCGGGCATTGCCTTGGCCATGGTTTCGGGTGTAAGCTATTTTGGGTTTCTGATGGGGCCTCCACTGATCGGCTACATCTCGGCGCTTTCAAGTTTAAGGTATTCCTATGCGGTAATTGGTTGTTTTGGTATCTGTATCAGCCTGATCGTAGCCAAGGTGAAAGCCATTCGATAACTATACTTACGAAGTTTTTAAAACTTCGTAAGTGTACTCGAGTTTAATGATTTTGGTTAGCCTGGCCAGCTTTATGAAATGGTTAAGCCAAATTGAAAAAGCCCTTTAATCTTTGCAGACTAAAGGGCTTGATGCTTATTTAATGAAGAGTTTTAATGTGCGGCCAAATCGCTGGCTTCGTCATTTGCCGAATGATTGGCATCTACTACCGGTTTTTTCTTAAACCAGCCTTTAATGGCCCTCGAGTTTTTATCCATCACGATATACATACAAGGAACCAAAATCAGGGTTAGGAAAGTAGCGAAGCTCAGACCGAAAATCATGGTCCATGATAACGGACCCCAGAAAGCTACGTTATCGCCACCAAAATAAATGTGCGGATTCAACTCGGTAAACAGCTTCACGAAGTCGATGTTTAGGCCCACGGCCAGCGGGATCAAACCCAGCATGGTTGCGGTTGCCGTAAGCAATACAGGCGTCATACGCGTACGACCCGCTTCAATTACGGCATCTTTTACGCTCATGCCCTGGCTCACCATCAATTCGGTAAACTCTACCAGTAAGATACCATTTCTCACCACGATGCCGATGAGCGCCACGATACCTAGCATCGACATCATTACCGAGAACGGCATGTTGAATAAGATGCAGCCACCCAATACGCCAATCAAGCTGAATAATACCTCAACCAGGATAATAATAGGCTTACTGATGGAGTTGAACTGGGTTACCAAAATGATCAAGATCGTACCAATGGCAATTAAAAATGCCTTTAACAAGAAGCCCATGGTTTCGGCCTGTTCTTCCTGGTCGCCGGCCATCCTGATTTCAACGCCTCTTGGCGCCTTAAACTGAGCCACTTCCTGAGCTACGTTGGCTACCACCTGGTTCGGGTTGGCATCGCTCAGCACATTTGACGACAGGATAATGATCCGTTTCTGTTGCTTGCGCTTAATGCCACCGTAGGTATTTACATAATCGATATTGGTGAATGAGGAAATCGGAACCTGCCTGATCTGTCCGCCCATGGCCATGTCGCGATAAGTCATTTTCATGTTGCGGAGCACCTCAAGGTTGTTTTTTTGGTCGTCTTTGGCACGTACGTTGATCTCGTAATCCTCTTTTTCATCCCTGAATTTGGATATTTCACGACCATATAAAGCCGCCCGTAAATCGAGGGCAATTTGACCGGTATAAATGCCTTCGCGGTTAGCTCTTTCCCTGTCGATATCAAAGATTACTTCGGGCTTGTTGTTCTGGAAATCGGATCTCAACTCCTCCACACCGGCAATCTGCTTGTTGACCAGGTATTTTTTCAGCCTTTCTGAAGTGTTTACAATCGAATCCAGGTTGTCGCCAGTGATTTCGATACTGATTGGCTTAGCCGTTGGCGGACCGCCCTGTTCTTGGGCTACTGATATTTGTGCCCCAGGTATGCCCTTCACCGCTTGCCTTATTTTGTCTAGGTAAGTAGCCGTATTTACGCCGTTACGCTTGCCAAATTCAACAAAGGCAACGGTTACTTTTCCTTTGTTCGGATATTCGCCCTGGTCTTCGTCTTGCGGGTCGGTTACACCTACGGTTACGTTCGAAATGATAGACGTTACTACCGGATCCACCTTTCCATTTTTGGTCAGTACGTTGGTTACCTTTTGTTCTACGTTTTTGACCACTTCATTGGTGTAAGCTTGGTCGGTGCCCACAGGCAAGCCCACATACACATACACGAAGTTCGGATCTGCCGAAGGGAAGAAAATGATCTTTTGTCGACCGGTGCCTACCAGCGTAGCAAAAACAAATAGCGTTAGAAAGAACAAGCCGAAAGTACCCCAGATTAATTTTTTAGGGTGTTCTACAGCCCAGTGCAATACTTTGACATAGCGGTTTTGGAAACCTGGCCAAATCTTGTTCTGGAAAGTTTTAACCGCATTGGTTAAAAAGAAATGGTTAAGCAGGTACAGCAACGCCAAGAATACCACAAAGTTGCCCAAGCCCATGTTGATCAGATAACCTACCAAGGCAATAATGCCCATAATCAACAGGTTTTTCCTGACTTTTTTGTCGAAGTGTGGCTTTTTGTTGGCCGAATGGTCGTCGTGGGCCATAAAATCGACTGCAAATACCGGGTTGATGATATAAGCTACAATCAGCGAGGCAAAGAGTGTTACAATGAGCGTTACTGGTAAAAAGAACATGAACTTACCAATAATTCCTGGCCAGAAGAGCAAAGGAAAGAATGGAGCCAAAGTGGTTAGGGTACCCGAAAATACAGGTACGAAAACCTCGCCGGCTGCGGTTTTGGCCGCTTTAACAATCGGCACCTTTCCGTTGTCGAAAATACGGTGGGTGTTTTCGATTACCACAATGGCATCATCTACCACAATACCCAGCCCCAGTAGGAAAGAGAAGAGTACGATCATGTTCATGGTAAAGCTGAAGCCAAACAATCCGCCCAAAAACGGCATCGACAAGAAGGCGATGAACATGGAAAGCGGAACCGATAAGGCCACGAATAGGGCGTTGGTTACGCCCATGAAGAACATGAGGATGATGGTTACCAAAATAAAGCCAATGATAATGGTGTTGATCAAATCGTGCAAGGTTACACGGGTTTGGTCAGATTGGTCGCCGGTAATTTTGATTTCCAGGCTCTTTGGCAAAGAATGGGCTTTCATGTCGGCAATAATCTGATTGATCTTATCAGAAGCCTCAATCAGGTTCTGGCCCGAACGTTTCTTCACGTTAAGCGTAATTACGTTTTTGCCATACAGGCGGGCATAGCTTTTTTGCTCTTTAAAGGCGTCTTTTACCTCGGCAATATCTCTCAGGTAAACAGATGCCCCGGTTGGGGTTTTGATCACCAAGTTGGCAATCTGCTCTGCGTTTTTAAACTCTTTTTTAATGTTGAGCGTACGGCGCAGCCCGTCCATTTTTACGGTACCTCCAGAGGCATTCACGTTTTCGCCACCTACCGCATTGGCGATGTCTGTAAAGGTGATCTGTGCCGCGGCCATTTTGTTCATGTCAACGGTAATCTGGATTTCAGGATCCAAAGCCCCAACAATGTCAACACCCGAAATTTCTGGCAAGGCCTCGATGCGGTCTTGGATGTCGTCGGCATATTCCTTTAGTTTCTTCAAATCGAAATTACCCGAAATGTTCAGGTACATGATCGGCAGGTCAGATAGGTTGATGTCTTGCACTACCGGATCGTCGGGCAGGTCGCTCGGCAAATCTGGTTTGGCCTTGTCAACGGCATCTTTTACGCGTTGCTTGGCATCTTTGATGTCTACATCGGTGCCAAACTCTGCCGTGATGATCGAGAAATCCTGGTAAGAGTTGGAGGTGATTTTCTTCAAGCCCTGTGTGCCCTTGATTTCCTTTTCCAATTGCTTGGTCACTAAGGTTTCCATGTTCTCCGGCGAAGTGCCAGGGTAGGTGGTTTGTATAAAGATTTTCGGGATGATTACTTCCGGAAAATTCTCTTTTGGCGTTGAGTTGTAGGCGAACAAACCCGCAATCGTAATCATAATGGTAATGATGTAGATGGCAGTTTTATTGTCGATGGCCCAACTCGAAGGCTTAAACTCTTTGTTAACGTCTTTCATTTTATTTGAGATTTGAGTATGGAGATTTGGGTAGTGAGAGCTTGAAACCCGTATCGGGTTTTTAGTCTCCTATCTATGATCTCACGTCTTGTATCTTCCTTAATATTTAACCGGATCGCCTTCGTTCAGGTCTTCCACGCCGGTAACTACGATTTTATCGCCAGCTTTTAAGCCCGATAGAATTTCGGTTTTGCCATCAATCGTCCTGCCAACATTGATGTTGGTACGTTGTGCCTTTCCGTTCACTACAGCCATTACATATTTTCCGTTTTCGGCGTTTTGGATGGCGTTAACCGGAACAATAATGGCATTTGGATTTGAGTAGTCGACCACCTTTAATACCGAAATCATATTGGCGCGGTATTTTTTGTTCGATGGCAGGTTAACCTCGATGTTGAAGCTGCGCGAAGCTTGGTCAACCACCTTAGAAGCGAAGGATACCTTGGTGGTTAGGCTGTCTTGCAGATCAGGGAAGATTACCCTTACATTATCGCCTTGGCCAATTTTGCCCAAATAGGCCTCGGCCACTTGTGCCTTGGCTTTTAAGGTGTTGGCGTTCACAATTCTGATGGCCTGCATGCCCGGTGCCGCCGCTTGGCCTACTTTGAGGTCCATCTGTTCTACGCTGCCCGAAATAGGCGATTTGATTTTAAATTGGCCCTGTTGGGTGCGCAACACGTTCATTTGGCGTTCCAAGCCCTCTTTTTGGCTTTTCGCATTCAGGTATTGTACCTCGGTGCCGATTTTTTGGTCCCAGAGATTTTTTTGGCGATTGTACAAATTGGTGGCCAAATCTAGCTGAGTTTGCAATTGTGCAATGTTCTGGCGCAATACATTG
>JBCNPG010000062.1:0-9822 GCA_039593445.1 Pedobacter sp. | reverse complement strand
CAAATGTTAACAATGTGCAAAAATCCCAAGTTGTGGAAAAATATTACGGCTTAATGTATTCTTCGTCGCTCACATTCATGTCGTCTTTGATAAATTCTGTGGTTTTCCTCAACAATTTATCAAATAAGCCGCCGCTGCGCTTGGCTTTCTCCTTGGCTACCGGCTGCTCGACAAAAACGCCTGGCTGTTTCATTTCTTCCAATAATTCTTCGGCTTTTTGAATGCCTTTGATCAATAATCCCACACTAGTAGCATACATTGGGCTCTTCAAATCGTCGTAAATGGTTTTTGGCATTTCTTCGTACTTGGACAAGTGCTCGTTAGGATAACCTACTCGGCAATCCAAACCGGTTACATATTCTACCAATTGGTTCAGGTGTTTTAACAAGGCACCACCACCGGTGATCACTACGCCTCCAATTAGTTTTTTCTCATAGCCAGAAGATTTGATTTCGTAGTAAACGTGCTCAACGATTTCCTCCATACGGGCCTGGATAACATACGCCAAGTTCTTTACCGAAATTTCTTTAGGCTCCCTGCCACGCAAGCCAGGTACGCAAATGATTTCGTTCTCTTTGTTTTCTTCGGCCAACGCAGAGCCGAAACGGGTTTTTAACAATTCGGCCTGGTTGCGCATCACCGAACAGCCTTCCCTGATATCTTCGGTTACGCTATTGCCACCAAAAGGAATTACTGCCGTGTGGCGGATAATACCTTCGTGGAAGATGGCGATATCGGTTGTGCCGCCACCAATATCAACCAGGCAAACTCCAGCTTCTTTCTCTTCGTCGCTCAACACCGACTCCGAGGAAGCCAAAGGCTCTAAAATGAGCTCTTGGGTTTGCAGACCTGCATTGGTTACGCAGCGCATAATATTTTTAACCGCGGTTACTTGGCCCGAAATGATATGGAAATTGGCTTCTAGGCGTACACCGGCCATACCAATCGGGTCTTTGATTCCTGGTTCGTTATCAATTGTAAACTCTTGCGGCAATACATGGATAATCTCTTCTCCGGGAGGCATAACCAGTTTGAACATATCGTCAATGAGCTTGTCGATGTCTTTTTTGCTGATCTCGCTGTTGAGTTCCCTGCGGGTTAAAATACCACGGTGCTGCAAGCTCTTGATGTGCTGCCCCGCAATACCCACGTTAACCACCCTGATTTCGACATTCGATTGGCTGCTGGCCAACTCTGTAGCCGCGGCAATGCCCTGTACCGTTTTTTGGATGTTGGAAACCACGCCACGGGTAACTCCCGCCGATTCGGCTTTGCCAATACCCAAAACCTCAATTTTATCGTGCTGTGTCCTGCGTCCCACAATAGCACAAATTTTCGTTGTACCAATATCTAATCCTACTACGATTGGAGATTGAATGGTAGATTTATCTTTGCCCATAACTATATAATTTTGTTGAGTTTACTTATTTATTCTTCTTGGTATCCGTCTTTTCTTTTGTTGCCACTGGCTTTGGTTTTTCCTTGGCCGGCGCCGTTGTTGCTGCCTTAACCGGTGCCTTTTCAGCCGGTTTAGTTGTTGCAGGCTTATTCGTGGCCACCACAGCTGGTTTTGTGGTCGCTGGCTTGACGGCCTGTGCAGCCGAAGTTGCAGCGGCCTTTTTAATTTCGTCCTGTATGTTGCTCTTAATGGCCGAATCAATTGCTTTATTGGCCAAAACCGTACTATCAGCCACTACCGGTTTTGCCTTTTTTACCGCCAACGAGTCGTATTTTTCGCATACGATCTGATTGGTGTATTTGAGGTTGATGGTTTTATAGGCATTCCAGCCTACGGTTGGCATGGCCTGCTTGTAAAACGCCAGGAGGTTGTTCATCTTGGTTTCTAGCGAGTCGGCATTGCCCAAAATAATTCTTTGGTTGCCCACCCGAGGCACCAGTTCTATGTCATGCTTGTCGTTTACAAAAAGCTGCTCTATTTGTGCATCCCAGAGCGTATCTTTTTTCATAAACAAGGCTGTTTTGTACAAATCGGCGCCCATTGGGGTGAGCAGGGTATCTACCTTGCCGCTAAAGCCTTCCAAAATATTGCCCGTTGCCACCAAAACATTAGCCGTAAAATTGGCCGACATCGGCATCTTTAAGCCATTGCTGTCTATGTAATAATCCTGTCCGCCGGCATTGAGCACCCTTAGCACCGGTTGGCGTTGCTTAATGGCCACCTGCAAAACGCCATCCATATCTACAAAAACCTTGGCAAAGGCAATGTAAGGATTGGCCTTTAGGGTCTCTTCGATTTCGTGGATGTTGATCTGTTCGAGGTTGCGCCCAACCAACTGCCCCTGTCCCTGTTTCAAAATGGCATCGATTTCTTCTCTTTCGATAAAGTTATCGGCACCGGGGATCAATATTTCTACCTTTACGCACTTTACCTCGCGTTTTTTGACCGAGATGAAGCTCATGAGCGCCACCACCCCTGCCAGGCAGACCAGCCAGGCAAAGCACTTCAATATCATTTTCCAATTCACTCTCCTAAGCATGGCCCAAGACATTTTTTAGTGGTTCTACCAAGGTATCTATATCGCCTGCACCTACTGTCAAAAGTAGTTCAGGTTTTTTATTCTTTATGGCTTGCACCGCCAAATCTTTTCCACATATTTCTTTTTGGGGCGCGGTAATTTTATCGAGCAACATCTGCGAATTCACTCCCGCAATAGGCAATTCTCGTGCCGGATAAATTTCCAGGAGCATCACTTCGTCGGCAGTGCTTAAAACTTTTGCAAATTCAGCTGCAAAATCGCGCGTACGGCTAAACAGGTGCGGCTGGAACATCACGGTCAGTTTCTTGTTGGGATGCAATTGCCTTACCGCATCAAAACAAGCCCTCAGCTCTTCTGGGTGGTGTGCGTAGTCATCTATATACACATGCGAAGCCGTATTGACAATGGTTTCGAACCTGCGTTTTACGCCTTTGAATGTGCCAACCGCCTTTTTAACCGATTTGGGATGAATGCCCAAACTCAGCGCTACCCCAATTGCCGCCGTTGCATTTTCTACATTATGTTTGCCCGGCATGGCCAAGCTGATATCTTTTAGGCTCGTATAACCGTCTTCGAAATCGAAAACGAAACTGCCGTTTTCTACACGGATACGGGTTGCTTTGATGGCCGAATTTGTAGTTGCGCTGTAGGTAATTCCATCCAATGGCAAGCCATCTTTTACAAACAGCTTACCATCTTCCTTAAGCTGGTGGGCAAACAGGCGGAAAGACTCTTGGAGATGGCTTTCATCGCCGTAAATATCCAAATGGTCGGCATCCATCGAGGTAATGACCGCTACATCGGGATGCAAGGTCAGGAAAGAACGATCGTACTCGTCGGCTTCAACCACGACTACGTTGTTTTTGCCAAAGAGGACATTGCTGTTGTAATTGGTGGTGATGCCTCCTAAAAAAGCAGTACAACCAAAACCTGTATCGGTAAGGATATGCGCCACCATGGAGGAGGTCGTGGTTTTGCCATGCGTACCAGCTACGGCAATGCAAAACATGCCTTGGCTGATGATACCCAATACTTCTGAGCGTTTCTTCAAGGCAAAACCTTTGCTTTTGAAATGCTGCAGGATGTTTGAATCTTTAGGAATGGCTGGCGTGTATACGATCAGCGTATCATCGTGTTTTTCATGGAAACAAACAGGCACGCTCGATTCTTCATCCAAATAGGAAATGAGGATGCCTTCTCGCTCTAAGGCAATGGTCAGGTTGGTACGGGTTTTATCATAGCCGCAAACCACCACGCCACGTTTGGCAAAATAACGGGCAAGCGCACTCATACCGATCCCGCCGATACCTATAAAATACACCCTATTGATATTTGCCAATTCCATTTTAGTTGTTGGTTTGTTCGTTGTTGGTTCTTCGTTGTTTCACCTTCAACTTTTTACTTTCTACTTTTCACTTTCTACTTTCCACTTTCCACTTTGTACTTTTCACTGCTTACCCGCTAGCTTCAATACTTCTTCTGCGATGATCGTGTCTGCATCAGGCAAAGCCATTTTTCCAATATTTTCGCTCAGCGTTTCGCAACGTTGGCCGTCTTTTAACAATTTGAGGGCTTCGGCCACCAAAGTATCTTCTGCCGAACGGTCGTTGACCATCATGGCCGCATCATTCTTAACCAAGGCAAGCGCATTTTTGGTCTGGTGGTCTTCGGCTACATTTGGCGATGGCACCAAAATAACCGGCTTTTCAATCAGGCACAATTCTGCGATCGTTCCCGCTCCTGCCCTCGAAATAATCACATCTGCCGCCGCATAAGCCAAATCCATTTTATTCAAAAACTCCAGAATGCAGACATTGGGATGATAGGCTGCCGTTAAGCGTTCTATGATGCCGTTGTAATAAAACTTACCGGTTTGCCAAATTACCTGCACATCTTGGGCAATAATTTCGGGCAAATGTTTTTCTATGCTCTTGTTCAATGTTCCGGCACCCAAGCTGCCCCCGGTAACCAAAATGGTTTTCTTTAGGGGATCCAGTTTGAGCAATTCTGCTCCGGCATGGTGCTTGCCAGTTATATCAACAATATTCTTTCTTACCGGGTTTCCTGTTTTCAGGATCTTATCGGCTGGAAAAAATTCGTCCATCCCATCAAAAGCCACGCAGATCTTGGCCGCCCCCTTACCCAACAACTTATTGGTAATACCGGCATAAGAGTTCTGCTCTTGAATGAGGTATGGTATATTCTTGAGCTTGGCCGCGTACAACAATGGCCCAGAAGCATAGCCCCCTACGCCCACTACGGCATCGGGTTTGAAATCTGTAATCAGTTTCATGGCCTTGCGCACGCTCGAAAGCACTTTAAATGGCAAGGCAAAGTTTTTCAAGATCGAGCCCCGCTTAATCCCGCTGATATTTAAACCCACAATTTTATATCCGGCCGCAGGCACTTTCTCCATTTCCATCCTGCCCTCTGCACCCACAAAAAGAATTTCGCAATTGGGCGAAATGCTTTTAAGTGCATTGGCAATGGCAATGGCGGGGAATATATGCCCGCCTGTGCCACCTCCAGATATGATAATTTTTGGGAAATTATTCATCTTGTTTTTATTTAACCGCAAAGTGCACAAAGGGCACTAGGCTTATTAATTTTATACTTGATAGCTAACGTTGCAACATGGCAACTTAAAACTTTTCAACTCTCAACTTTTAACTTTCAACTTTCAACTTCTCTAGGCCATCGCTGGTATTTCGCCGATAACGACCTTTTTCTCTTTTTGCGTACTGTGCTCTTCTACATCTTTGCTCACGCTCAAAATAATGCCAAAGGCAATACTCGTAAATATCATCGAGGTACCTCCCATACTTACCAAGGGAAGCGGCACCCCGGTTACCGGGCCCAAACCAACGGCTACGGCCATATTGGCAAAGGCTTGGATGGTGAGGCTGAAGCTCAAGCCAGCCGCCAGCAAGGCCCCAAAGGCCTTCGGACTTCGCGTTACAATCCGTACACATCGGTAAAGCAAAACCAGGTAAAGCACCATGATGCCTAATCCGCCCACAGTTCCATATTCCTCAATAATAATGGCAAAAATAAAATCGGAATATGGATGTGGCAGAAAGTTGCGTTCGGTGCTGTTTCCTGGCCCTTTGCCAAAGAAACCGCCTGTAGCCAATGCGATTTTCGAGTGATCGGCCTGGTAAGTCTTATCAGCATGTTGATGCTCTGGGTGCATAAACGCATTGATACGCGATTTATAGGTTTCCCTTCTGGGACCCAAAAAGATAACAAACATTAACAACACCACGCCACCCGCACAAACGGTTAAAATCTGTTTGATACTGATCCTTCCAATAATCAGCAATAAAATGCTTACCCCAAACAACATGAGGGCTGTTGAGAGGTTGGCCAAGGCAATCAATATAAAAACCACGCAAACCGAGCCCATAATCGGGATAAAGGCATTCTTAACATCTTTAATGTTTTCTTGCTTTTTGGTCAGCATCCTGGCCAAAAAAGTAATCAGTGCCAGCTTGGCCAAATCCGAAGTCTGGAAAGTCAAGCCAATTAATGGCACTTGCACCCAACGGGCCGCCCCGTTAATCTGCCCACCAAAAACCAGCGTATAAAGCAATAAGGGCAAAGTAATGATCATGAGCACCTTAGAAATGCCCGCATAGTATTTATAGTCGAGCAGGTGCGCAATGTAGATCATGGCAATACCCAAAAGCACAAAAATAACGTGCTTAAAAAGCAGATATTTCTCTACGCTCATGCCTTTTCTGTAGGCAATTGCACCGGTAGCGCTATAAACTACCATAATAGAAACCATAGACAACATGATGATGATCAGCCAGATCCACCTGTCGCCTTTTGTTTTTGCCAGAAGTGCCTTAACGTCAAACATATTACAATTCTTTTACGGCCGCCTTAAACTGGTTGCCCCTGTCTTCATAATTTTTAAACAAATCGAAGCTTGCACAGGCCGGCGACAACAACACGGTATCGCCTTTTTTAGCCAAGTGGTAAGCCACCTGAACGGCCTCATCGGCCGAGAAAGTATTTACAATCACTTCCACGTCATCCTCAAATGCCTCATGGATGCGCTTATTGTCTTTGCCCATACACACGATAGCCTTAACCTTGCTGCGCACCAGATCTTTGAGCATGGTATAATCGTTGCCTTTATCAACACCGCCCATAATGAGCACCACATCTGTACCTACGCTTTCTAGGGCATACCAGGTAGAATTGACATTGGTTGCCTTCGAATCATTGATGTAGGTCACATCAGATATCTTGGCCACGAACTCCAAACGGTGCTCGATGTTTTTGAAATTACCCATGCTTTCGCGAATGGTTTCATTGCGCAACTCTAAAACCTTGGCTACAATGCCCGATGCCATAGAGTTATAAATGTTGTGCTTTCCTTGTAAGGCTAAATCTGAAATTGACATGGTTAATTCTTCGTTTAAGTGTGTGTTGATATGTATGGTGTTGTTTTCAAGGTAGGCTCCACTTTCTACTTTCTTTCTGATAGAGAATGGGTAGGTTCTCGCCTTGATTTTGGTTCGTTTTAATATTTTTTGGGTTTCTTCATCGTCTTCGCAGTAGATGAATACCTCTTTTTCGGTCTGGTTTTGTACGATCCGCATTTTAGAGGCTGCATAATTGTCCATTTTATAATCGTAGCGGTCTAAATGGTCGGGTGTTATGTTGAGCAACACGGCTACATCTGCCTTGAACTCGAACATATCGTCGAGCATAAAACTCGAGATCTCCAACACATACCAATCATAAGCCTCGGTAGCCACCTGCGCCGCAAAACTTTGTCCGATATTGCCTCCCAAGCCTACATTCAATCCTGCATTTTTGAGGATATGGTAAGTCAACATGGTGGTGGTCGATTTACCATTGGAACCTGTAATGCAAACCGTTTTCGCTTGGGTGTACCTTTTGGCAAACTCGATCTCTGAAATTACCGGGATGCCCTTTTGCTTCAATGCCTTTACTATAGGCGCCGTTGCAGGTATGCCCGGACTTTTAACCACTTCGGTTGCATTTAAAATCAGTTCGCTGGTATGCTGGTTTTCTTCGAAAGAAACGTTCAGTTCGTTCAAGGCCGCTTTGTAGCGATCGGCAATGGCACCAAAATCCGATACAAAAACATCAAAACCATGTTTCTGTGCCAGCTTTGCCGCACCCACTCCGCTTTCGCCTGCACCTAAAACAACCAGTCTCTTTCCTTCCATTAGCGTAGTTTTAAGGTTACAAAAGTGATGACCGCCAGTATAATACCCACGATCCAGAAACGAGTCACGATTTTAGCTTCGTGATAGCCTTTTTTCTGATAGTGGTGGTGCAAAGGCGACATTAGAAAAATCCTTCTGCCTTCGCCAAAGCGCTTTTTCGTGTATTTGAAATAACTTACCTGCAGTGTTACCGATAATACTTCGACCAAGAACACTCCGCATAGAATAGGGATGAGCAATTCCTTGCGGATCATGATGGCAAACACCGCGATGATGCCGCCGATGGTCAAGCTGCCTGTATCGCCCATAAAAATCTGAGCCGGATAAGAATTGTACCATAAAAAGCCTACGCATGCCCCCACAAATGCTCCGGCAAAAATGATGAGCTCGCCCGAGTTCGGGATGTACATGATGTTGAGGTACTCGGCAATAACCGTATTACCCGACACATAAGCCAATATACCCAGGGTAATGCCAATAATAGCCGAGGTGCCCGTAGCCAGCCCATCTATACCGTCGGTAAGGTTGGCCCCATTTGATACGGCCGTTACTATGGTAATCACAAAAAACAGAAACACGATCAGGGCATATTTTTCATAATCCTTGCCCAGGAATTTCAATACCTTGGCATAATCGAATTCGTTGTTTTTATAGAAAGGCACATTGGTTTTGGTCGATTTTACATCTTGTGTGTAGTAAAAGTTCTCGCCTTTTTGCCTCAAAACCATGGGCGCCGTGCTGGTGGTCTTACTGGCCTCGTCAACAGTTTGCCTTACTACGATATTCGGGTTGAAGTACATGGTTAGTCCTACGATAACAGCCAACCCTACTTGGCCCACTACTTTGAATTTGCCGGCCAAACCCTCTTTGTTCTTTTTGAATACTTTGATATAATCGTCGAGGAAGCCGATGGCGCCCATCCAAACCGTAGTAACCAACATGAGGATTACATAGATATTGGTAATGTTGGCAAACAGAAAAGTAGGAATGAAAATACCCAGCAAAATCATAATACCACCCATGGTTGGCGTACCCTGTTTTTGCATTTGGCCTTCCAGCCCCAGGTTCCTTACGGTTTCGCCTACCTGTTTGCGGTGCAGAAAATCAATGATACGACGACCATAAACCGTGGTAATGATCAACGAAAGAATAATCGACAAAGACGACCTGAAAGTAAGGTATTGGAACAACCTCAATCCCGGAAAGTCATAGTGCTTATGCAGATATTCGAATAATAAATATAACATTAGTTAATGAGGTTAAATTGTTCGTTCAATACTTCTTTATCGTCAAAATGATGTCTTACGCCATTAATTTCCTGGTATTTCTCATGGCCTTTGCCAGCTACCAGAATAATATCGCCAGGCTTGGCCAAGTGACAGGCGGTTTTAATGGCTTCTTTCCTATCGGTAATGCTTAGTGTTTTACGCTGGTTGGTTGGCGAAACACCTTTTTCCATTTCGGCAATAATGGCCTGTGGATCTTCTGTACGCGGATTGTCCGAAGTCAGGATCACCTTGTCGCTCCAATCGCAGGCCGTTTGGGCCATTACTGGGCGCTTGGTACGGTCTCTATCGCCACCGCAGCCAATTACGGTAATCACCTGCTCGGTTCCTTTTCTGATATTGGCAATCGTACTCAATACATTCTGAACCGCATCCGGCGTATGTGCATAGTCTACAATGCCGATAATACCCTGTTTAGACACGATATAATCGAAACGGCCTTCGGCTCCGTGCAGGTTGCTCAGTACGGTCAGCACCTTGAGCCTGTCTTGCTCCAACAAAATTGCGGTAGCATAGGCAGCCAAAAGGTTATAGGCATTAAACGAGCCTACCATCTTGAAATAGACGTCCATATCGTCAACGCTCAAATGAAGGCCACTGAATTTGTTTTCGATAATCTTGGCTTTAAAATCGGCCATTTGCTTTAAGGCATAGGTCTTTTTATGCGCCTTGGTGTTTTGCAGCATCACCATTCCGTTTTTATCGTCGGCATTGGTGAGGGCAAAAGCATTTTTTGGCAAACCGTCGAAAAACTCCTTTTTCGCTTTGAGGTAGTTATCAAACGTATGGTGAAAGTCGAGATGATCGTGTGTAATGTTGGAAAAGATG
>JBCNPG010000061.1:0-9877 GCA_039593445.1 Pedobacter sp. | reverse complement strand
TGGCCATTGAGGTTAAGTGGTAATTGTTCAAGTTCGTTGTTCAAAAAAGTATAGCTCTCTATATCGTTAGTGTTTTTGCCATTAATCCTGTTGTCTTGCACGCAGGCGATAGAGACGAGGGCATTTTCGATTTTGTTGTCGAGCTTTAGGCTCAGGCTTACCTTTTGCCTTTGCGCATAACTCGGTTGGTCTGTATTAAGGCTTAGTTTCGGCTCATTGTCATAATGGGCAAAAAACATGCGTTCTGCCAAGGGCCTATCCAAACTGTCGGTAATGGTGATGGTGTTGAGGCCTTTAGGTACTTCGGTTAATGGGATTTTGAGGGTTCTGAACTGCTGTTCCATCTCAAAAGGCGCGTATATAAAGTTTTCCCTGAAATTATGGATGCGGATAATCAGTTTTTTGGCATCGTTGGTCCGCAGGCTGATGCGTAGGCTGTCTTGCGCAATAGCCTCGGGAATGCTTAAGCTGATGCCCTTCTCTAAAAATTTAGGTAAATAATAAATGCTGTCCCTCAAGCCAGAATGGACCAGTTTAACCGTGTAATCCGCGCCAGCATCGGCCAGCAACCTGAACTTGCCAATGCCATAGCTGCTGGTTTCGATGGTGTCGATTACCTTGTTGTTTTTGAATAGTAGTGCGGAGAGGGCAAGTGGCATCTGAAATTGGTCTTTCACCTCCCAGGCAATGTTCATAGGCAAACCGGCAACCAAATTTCCACCTTCGGGATAAAACTTTACGCTTGCCCTGTTTTTATCCAGTGGTAGGGCCATGCTGATCAAGCTGCTGTCTTTTTCGTATTTGAGCTTAACGCGCAAGTTGGGGTCCGAAATGTTTTCTTGTTTGGGCAGTTCAAACAAAAGCTGTCCAGATGCATCTGTTTTGGCTGTCTTTGTCAAATTTCCGTACTTATAGCTTACGGTAGTTGGCTTGGGCAAAAAGCGATTGTCTTTAGAGGTAACCGAAAGTAGTACTTTGTTGCCACCGGGTTCTATCAGTTTCATGCTGGCCTTAAACGGTTCGTCGATATTCGTTTTAATGGTGATTGGTTGTACAAACATGGCTTCCGGACTGTTGTTGGCCAGCCTATCGGTGATGGCCAGCAAGCGATAATAGCCCGTTAGCAGCGAATCGGGTAAAACAAGGCTGCCAAAAGCCAGGCCGTTCTGCATCGGAAATCGTTCCTCAATCACCACCGTGCTGTCGGCATCCCTAATCAAAGCTACCGAAATGAGTTTATGCTGATTGATGGGAGATTTGCTTTTCCTGATCAGGTAGGCGGTAAACCATACCGTTTCGTAATTGGTGTAAACGTTTTTGTCGAAATGTACAAAGAGGTTGGCATTTTGTTTGGCTTCGCCATAAGCCTTTAGGCGATTGTCCAAAGGGTCTTGGGCATTTGCCCACAAACTTAAAAACACAAACAAGATGGCGAGTAGGAAGCGCATGCCTTAAAAATAGCTTTAATCTCTTAAAACAGGAAATGGCTGGCTTAAAAACACAAAGGCCGCTTCGACATCATCGAAACGGCCTTTGCAGCTTGGCATCTGTTGGCTTAATAGCCGAACAATTGCTCTAAGGTTAAAGTGGTTACTGTGCCAAATTTCTGCATGTCTTCTAATTTCACTCTCTTATCAGAAGCTACGATTAGATAGGTATATGGCTTATTGGCAATTTTTTCGCCATGGAAGGCTTTGATGCTATCAAAATTGATCGGTTTAAGTTCCCTGTAAAGGTCAATTCTCGAATCGTGGTCATAGCCTAGTTTTTTGTCGGCCAAGTAGCTGTAAATTACGGCATCCTTGGTAATGCGAGCAGTTTCTAGGTTGTTTACCACATTTGCCTTGGCACCATCGAATGATTTTTCGCTTTTTGGCAGTACGTTCAACAATTCGTTCATTCCGTTTACGGCATCCGTCATTTTATCGGCCTGGCTGCCTACATAAGCCACCATGCTGTATTGTTTGTCGGCTCTGTCTGGCGATACATAAGTAGCAAAAGTAGAGTAGGCCAAAGCTTTCGATTCCCTGATGGTTTGGAAAACGATAGAGCCCATGCCTCCGCCAAAATAGCTGTTAAACACTTGGATATTGGCCGCATCGTTCTTGTTGTAAACGCCAGTATTTCTCAACCAACGGATTTCTGATTGTACCATGTCATAGTTGGCAAAATATACCTTGTTGGCATCTTGAGTAGTGTAGGTATACACTTTGGCAGGCGCCGCCGGGGTAAATTCTTTTGGCAGCAAATGCTGTTTTTTGATGTCGGCAGTAATGGCTGCTAAATCTTTAGGACCGTAATAGGTGATGATGTGCTCGTAATTGGTCAGGTTGTGTAGCAAATCAACCAGGTCAGAAGCCTTGATGTTTTTCACTTCTTCATTGGTTAGTACATTGTTGAAAGGATTTAGGCTGCCATACTGCGCATAAGAAGTTAGGGCATTCATGATCTGGCCTTTGTTCAGCTTGGCATTTTCACGTCCTTTTAAAATGCTGCTTTTCAGTTCTTCTAGCGCCTTCTCGTTCACTTTTACATGGGCAAGGATGTGCTCTACCAAACTTACGGCTTTGTCAAAGTTTTCTTGTAGGCCACTGATGCTGATGGTAGTGTTTTCGGCGCCAACGCTCAGGTTATAGCTGCAGGCAATGTTGTAAAATTGCTTGCTCAGCTCTTCGGCGCTGTATTTGTCGGTGCCCAAATAAGGCAGGTAGCTTGCCGCATACTGCAATAATTTATAGTTGTTAGAGCCAATATTGAGCCTATAGGTCATTCTAAAGATAGAATTGTCGCTATTTTTGGTGGCCAATACATCGGCGATGCCAACTTTGCCATAAGCGATGTCTTTTTGGTAATCCAAAAACTTAGGTGCGATCGGTTTTACCGGAGCCTCCAAAATATTTTTTACAAACGGCGAAGTAAGGTCGGCATTGGCGTTGATCGGCGTAATGGCCGGTTTTTCTACCTTGATAACGTTTTTGTCTTCGCCTTTGTGCTTGTAGCCGATTACGTAGTTGTCTTTGAAGAACTCATTGGCAAAGGCCACAACCTGTGCTTTGGTAATTTTGGCCGTAGCTTCGATATCGCCTAGGCTTTTGTCCCATTTGGTACCCCTGTTCAGGATAAATTCGGTAGAAAGGCTTTCAGCCCTGTTGTTATTGTTGTCGAAAGCCTGCAGGAAGCTCAATTTTTTGTTGGCAACAATGGCTTTCAGCAATTCGTCATCAAATTTGCCTTGTTTGAGCAAGTCGATCTGTTCTAGCAATAATTTGGCGGCTTGCTCCAAGGTTTGGCCTTGCTTAGGCTGGGCTGAAAGGTTAAAAACGCCATAGTCTTTCATTTGCTGATAGCTTGCATTCGCCCTGAGCACTTTTTGCTGCTTATTCAGGTTGATATCGATCAAACCTGCTTTGCCATTGGTCAAAATGCTGCGGATCAGCTCGAGCAATAGGCTTTGCTGCGAATTTTCGGGATAGGCGCGGTAGTAGATTTCCACTGCTTCGGCACTCGGACCATAAACATCTACCTTTTGGATGCCGGTTAATGGCTTTTCGGGAGCCGGATTGTACAAGGCCACAGGTTTGGCCACCATATAGCTGAAAGACTTGTCAATTTTCTTGATCATCTCGTCAGGATTGAAATCACCCGCGAAAATGATGGCCATGTTGTTAGGCACATAATACTTGTCGTAGTATTTTTTGATTTCTACCAGCGATGGATTTTTCAGGTGCTCGATGGTACCGATAGTGGTTTGCTGTCCGTAGTTGTGGGTAGGGAACAGCTTTTCCATCATGGCTTCGTCCAATTTGTTGCCGTCGTTGTCGAGGCCACGGTTTTTTTCTTCATATACCGCTTCCAGTTCGGTATGGAAAATACGGAAAATAGGCTTGCGGAAACGCTCGCTTTGGATAGCTAGGAATTTATCCACGGCGTTAGCAGGAAAATCTTCGTTATACACGGTTTCTTCGTACCAGGTATGCGCATTAGAAGAGTTGCCACCAATACCGGCAATCATTTTGTCGTATTCGTTGGCAATGGAAAAGTTCGAAGCCTCGCCCGATGTTTTGTCTATTTCCTTGTAGATTTCCTTGCGTTGTGCCGGATCTGTGGTTTTGTTGTACTTCTCGTAAAGGGCATCGATTTTGTCGAGCAAAGGCTTTTCTTTAGCCCAGTTGTTGGTGCCGAATTTGTCTGTTCCCTTAAAAAGCAAATGCTCCAGGTAGTGCGCCAAACCCGTATTGGTTTTAGGGTCGGTGTTGCTGCCCGCTCTTACGCTCATGCGCCATTGGATGTTGGGCTCTTTGTTGTTGGGCGAAAGAATGGCAGTCAGCCCATTTTTTAACGTGTAAAAACGGGTTTTAGAAGGGTCGTTGGTTACATATTTATAGGTGTAACCCCCAGAGGTGGCCGTTTTCCATTGATAGGTAGACTGCGCCAATAATTGATTGCCCGCCAGTAACAGACAGACAAAGAGTAAGAGTTTGGTTTTCATCAGTTTTATGTGATTTAAGTAGGTCAAAATTCAAAGGCAAGCAGGGCTTGTGGCTAAGAATGTTTGATGGCCAATAAGTTAGTGATCAAATATAAGCGGCTGGCGACTACTTTCCCAAAAAAATGGGATGAAAATTAACTATTATAAAACGGTCGCCACGCTTCTGATTATTTCTCGTATTTTTACCGTATGAATAAAGATAGCCAAAAGCCTACCATTTTGGTGGTAAACGACGATGGAATTACCGCTCTCGGTATTAAAAACCTCATCGAAGTGATGCAGGAAATCGGACATGTTGTTGTAGTGGCACCCGATGGCCCCCAATCGGGTATGGGCCATGCCATTACCATTGGCAAGCCATTGCGGTTTGACCGGGTAGACCTTTATCCAGGTGTAGAGATGTACAAGTGTTCGGGCACGCCGGTCGATTGCGTTAAATTGGCTGTGAATAAAGTGTTTAAAGGCAAAAAGCCAGAACTTTGCGTGTCGGGCATCAACCATGGATTGAACAACTCGATCAATGTAATTTATTCAGGCACCATGTCGGCTGCGGTAGAAGGCGCCATTGAAAAAATTCCTTCCATTGGGTTTTCGCTCGACGATTTTGCGCAGGATGCCGATTTTAGCCACTGCAAACCTTTTATCAAGACCATTGCCCTGCAAGTGCTTAATCACGGATTGCCCGAAGCAACTTTGCTCAATGTTAACTTTCCGAAAGGCGCCCACATCAAAGGCATTAAAATATGCAGACAGGCCAATGCCAAATGGGCCGAAGATTTTGAAGAAAGAAAAGACCCTTACCAAAGGCCCTATTATTGGTTAACAGGTGTATTCGAGAACTATGACAAAGGAGAAGATACCGATGTTTGGGCCTTGGATCATGGCTATGCTTCGGTGGTTCCGGTTCAATTCGACTTGACCGCGCACCATGCCATCCCGATTTTAAATGGCTGGGATCTGCATGCCAAACCGACTACACAATCAAAAGTAGAGAAAACCGCTGGGCCTGATGGCGCAAACTTGGGCTAACCATGCAAGAGAAGATCAAGGCTGTTAAAAACAACGTTTGGATGGGCATGGCCATTGGCCTATTTGCGCCGCTTTTGCCTGGGTTGCTGGTCTGGTACCTGATGCAGCACGTTAAAGCCTTGCAACATGCCGATTTATTGCTGATTGGTTGCATTGCCATCAATGCCTTGCTGCTGAACTACTTTTTTAAAATCAATAAAGAACATGTTGGGCGCGGCATTTTAAGCGTTACGTTTTTGTGGGCTTTTGCCTTCTTTTTTTATAAGGTATTATAAGATATACTTGCTAGGTTTTAAAACTTAGCAAGTGTTTGTTATAAAGTTGAAAAGTTTTAATGTTGGAAAGCTGAAATGGCAAATCAGATAGATTAAACGATCAAATAGACAATTTAACAATTAACAATTCTCCTCCAGCGGAGGATGCCCAATGACGGCTTAATTAACAGTTTAGCAATTCAACCAAATGACCCGATCAAAATGAAATATTACCTTGTAGCAGGCGAAGCATCTGGAGATTTGCATGGCGCCAATTTGATGAAGGCATTGAAGATCGAAGATTCTGGTGCCGAGTTCAGGTATTTTGGGGGCGACAAGATGCAGGCCGAAGGGGGCGAGCTGGTTAAACACTACGCCGATATGGCCTTTATGGGCTTTACCGAAGTAGTATTGAACCTGCGTACCATTTTCAAGAACCTCAAAGCCTGCAAGGCTGATATACTTGCCTACCAGCCTGATGCCTTGATATTGATAGATTTTCCTGGTTTTAACCTTAAAATAGCCGAATTTGCCAAACAGCAGGGAATCAAGGTTTGCTATTACATTTCGCCAAAGGTCTGGGCTTGGAACCAAAAGCGTGTGCTTAAGATCAAACGGATTGTAGACCAAATGTTCTGCATCCTGCCTTTTGAAGTCGATTTTTATAAAGAATGGGGCATGGAGGTCAATTATGTGGGCAACCCCCTGCTGGATGAAATCGAGCAGTTTGTGCCTAACCCTAATTTCAGAACCGACAATCAACTAGGCGATAAGCCAATTGTAGCCTTGTTGCCGGGCAGTCGCAAACAAGAAATAGAACGCTTATTGCCCGATATGCTGGCTGTGGTAGACCAGTTTCCCGATTATCAGTTTGTGATTGCTGCGGCGCCAACCTTTACCCAAAAGTATTACGAGCAGTACAGCAATGGAAAACCTACCAATTTGGTTTTTTCGCAAACTTATCAGTTGTTGCACCAGGCCCATGCGGCTTTGGTGGCTTCGGGTACCGCAACTTTAGAAACGGCGCTGTTCAAAGTGCCCCAGGTAGTGCTTTACCGTGGGGGCAAGGTATCGGTAGCTATTGCAAGGCTGTTGGTCAAAATCAGGTTCATCTCCCTGGTTAACCTCATCATGGATAGGGAAGTGGTTAAAGAACTGATCCAGGAAGATTGCAACGCAGTGCTCATTGCGCAAAACCTCAAACTTGTTACCGAAGGAGCAGGGCGGGCAAAAATGTTGGCCGATTATGAAGAGCTGGCCCTTAAAATGGGTACTGCAGGTGCATCGCAACGAACAGCCAAGCTCATTGTCGACGCCTTGAAATAACATAATTTAACAAATCGACGGTGCTATCGCTGCTCCAAATAAGCTATCTTCGAACTTTAATGTATATTTGAAGCCATCAGTAAAAATCTAAAGATGAAAGCCCTCTCCATTAAAGATATCGCATTAAAGGCCAAGGTGTCTATTACCACGGTTTCATTTATTATCAATGGCAAGGCCAAAGAGAAATCGATCAGTGATGCGGTGATCAAGAAGGTGCAGAAAATCATCGCCGATAGTGGCTACAAGCCCAATCAGATTGCCAGGAGCCTCAGAACGGGCAATTCTAATATCATCGGACTTATTGTAGAAGATATTTCAAACTCGTTTTTTTCCAGGATTGCAAGGCTGATAGAAGACAAAGCCTATAAAAAGGGCTACAAGATTATATATTCGAGCACCGAGAACAGCATAGAAAAGGCACAGGAGCTCATCAACATGTTCAAGTCGAGAAAGGTAGATGCCTATATCATTTCGCCGATCAGGGGGATTGAAGAAGATATCCAGATTTTGATGAACGAGAACAAGCCTGTGATTTTATTTGACAGGAACCTGCCCGAACTCAATACCAATTATGTAGGGGCTAACCATTTTGTGGCCTCGCATCAAGCGATCGAGAGCTTTATCCGGCAGGGCAAAAAGCAGATCGCTTTGGTGACTACCGATATCAACGTACAGCAAATCGTTGAACGCGCCGAGGGCTATAAAAAAGCGCTGGCCGACCATGGCATTTCTTTTGACGAAGAACTGTTGCTCAAAATTCCGTTTAACCAGGTAGAAGCCGATACCATTAAGCAGATGAAACGGCTTTTCCAAAGCAAAAAGGTGGATGCCGTTTTGTTTGCAACCAATTACCTGGCTATCAGCGGGTTGAAAGTACTGAAAGAACTAGGCAAAAAAATAAACCAGGATTTGGCAGTTATCGGTTACGACGACCACGAGGCTTTCGAACTGCATACGCCGAGTATTTCTACCATTCAGCAGCCTTTAGAGGAAATCGCAGAAACCATCATCAAGTTGATACTCAATCAGCTTGCTTCCAAAAATAAGCTGCCCGACCAGCAAATCATCATTCCGGCCAAATTGATCCTTCGTCATTAAGCCCACTTAAAATTTCTTAATAGTTAATTTGTATCGTTAAAGTTACAATTACTCATTTTTTATGAAATTTTTTTTACTTAAAATTGATTTAGTAAAACGTTTTAGCTTTTACGGCTCTAAATTGCCCTCCACGTAGTTTTTTGTATAAGTATTGCTTTATAGCACACAAAAGATTGTAGTAGAGGTCAACTAAAACGTTTTATTAACCGTAACCGAAAATAAATTTGTATGATGAGAAAATCGCTGCTGGCACTTTATGGCCTTCTATTGGCTTTAACTGCAAAAGCACAGGACAAAGCGCCTGCCTATCCCTTAATTACCCACGACACCTATTTTAGCCTATGGTCTTTCGGCGATAAGCTCAACGAATCGACAACCAAGCACTGGACCGGCAGGGAACAGTCGCTGTTGGGCGTATTAAAGGTTGATGGACAATTTTATCGGTTTTTAGGAGCCGCTTCCAAGAACTACAAAAGCCTGTTGCCAGCTGCCGATGAGCAGGCCTATCAAGCCAAATACACCTACAACGAGCCTGCCCGCCATTGGATGGAGCCTGGTTTTGATGAGCAGGGCTGGAGCAAAGCCGATGCCCCCTTTGGCGACGATCATACGGCCAAAACCAAATGGGATACCAATGATATCTATTTCCGTAGGACCTTTTCGCTCGAAAAATTGTCGACAGCGCCCAAATACCTGAAGTTGAACCACGATGATAATGTTATTGTGTATCTGAACGGTAAAACGATTTACCAAAAGGAAGGCTGGGTACACGAATACATTTACATCCCAATTGAGGCCGGCCTTTTAAAAGCCGGAGAAAATACCTTGGCCATCCATTGCAAGAACACAGCCGGTGGCCGCCATTTAGATGCGGGGATCGTAGAGGAAATCCCAGAAGGTACGAAAGTCCAACAAGCTGTTCAAAAAGACGTAAAGCTCACCGCTACCAGTACCAGCTATCATTTCGCCTGTGGCAAGGTGAGCCTCGAAGTAACCTTCACTTCGCCTTTGCTGCTTGATGATGTGCAACTGACGGCCAGGCCGATCAGCTATATCAGTTATGCCGTAAAGGCCATTGATGCACGGCCACATCAGGTTGACCTTTATTTCAGTGCTTCTTCCAATTTGGCGGTTAACCAACCCAATCAATCCGTCAATGCTTGGCAAAATAGTGTTGGTGGTTTAGCCATTCAAAAAACCGGAACCGTAGAGCAGCCTATTCTGAAAAAGAAAGGCGACGACCTAAGGATCGATTGGGGATATCTATATGTGGCTGTGCCAACCCAATTCAAGCCTGTACAATACTTGGCGGCGCAAAAGGAAAGCCTGCCCGCTTTTATCCGTCGGCAATACCCTGCAACCAGTCAGCTGGCCAATGAAAAGCAGTTGAATCTGGCCACGGTTATTCCTTTCGGAAAAGTGGGTAAAAACACGGTTTCCAAATACCTGATGTTAGGCTATGACGACCTTAAGTCGGTAGAGTATTTTGGTGCACATCTCGATCCGATTTGGAAGAAATCGGGTAAGAACTTCGAAACCCATTTGATCAAGGCCAGTCAGGATTACGCTGCAATTAAGCAGCGGTGCCTAGCTTTTGATCAAAAAATGTATGCCGATGCCCTGCGTGTGGGGGGCAAGGCCTATGCAGAGTTATGTAAGCTGGCTTATAGGCAAAGCATTG
>JBCNPG010000060.1:0-9920 GCA_039593445.1 Pedobacter sp. | reverse complement strand
GAAAGAGGGGAAATAAGGGTTTCGGTTGACAGTTGGCAGTTTTCAGTTGCAGTTTACTCATGAACCATTGAACCAATTAGTTAAAAACACTTGCGAAGTTTCTCAAACCTCGCAAGTGTTGGTTTTACCCCTCCATTTCTTTTTTCAGAAATTTTCCGGTTAGGCTAATCGGGCTTTGGATCAATCCTTCAGGAGTGCCTTCGAAAATGATGCGTCCGCCACCGGCTCCGCCTTCTTCACCCAAATCGATTACCCAGTCGGCTACTTTTACCACATCGAGGTTATGCTCTATCACTAAAACGGTATTTCCCTTCTCCACCAGCTCGTTCAATACACCCAACAACACGTTGATGTCTTCAAAATGCAATCCGGTTGTAGGTTCATCCAAGATGTAAAATGTTTTGCCGGTATCTTTTTTAGAAAGCTCGGTAGCCAGTTTTACCCTTTGCGCTTCGCCACCCGATAAAGTGGTAGAGGCCTGCCCCAGGCGGATATAGCCCAAGCCTACATCATTTAAGGTTTTGATTTTACGGTAAATGGCCGGCATATGCTCGAAAAAAGTGCAGGCTTCTTCAATGCTCATGTCCAACACATCGCTTATGGATTTGCTCTTATAACGCACCTCCAAGGTTTCGCGGTTATACCGACGTCCGCCACATTCTTCGCAGGGAACGGCTACATCAGGCAAGAAATTCATTTCGATAACCTTCATACCGGCACCCTGACAGGTTTCGCAACGGCCTCCTTTTACGTTAAACGAGAAACGGCCGGGCTTATAGCCTCTGATTTTCGCCTCTGGCAACTGTACAAACAGATTCCTGATATCGGAAAAAACACCGGTATAAGTAGATGGATTAGACCTAGGCGTACGTCCGATGGGCGCCTGGTCAATTTCGATTACTTTGTCAATTTCTTTAAGGCCATTGATTTTTTCATAAGGCAAAGGCGTTTTCTTGGCCCTAAAAAAATGATGGTTCAATATTGGATAGAGGGTTTCGGTAATCAAACTCGATTTGCCACTACCCGATACGCCCGTCACGGCAATAAACTTGCCCAGCGGAAAATCCACAGAAACCTCTTTTAAGTTGTGACCCGTAGCCTTGATGATGGAGAGTTTATGCCCATTGCCTTTACGGCGTTTTTTAGGCACAGCTATACCCTTTTTGCCATTGAGATAGGCCGCGGTTAAGGTTTTCGATTTTAAAATTTGGTCCGGAGTTCCCTCGGCAACCACCTGGCCACCGTGTACGCCTGCAGCCGGACCGATATCTATCACATGGTCGGCTTCCAAGATCATATCCTTGTCGTGCTCCACCACCAAAACGGTATTGCCCAAATCGCGCAGGTTTTTCAAGGCATTGATGAGGCGTTCGTTGTCGCGCTGGTGCAAGCCGATACTTGGCTCATCCAAAATATACATCACGTTCATCAGCTGCGAGCCGATCTGCGTGGCCAAGCGGATACGTTGCGCCTCGCCACCCGATAAAGTACGTGCAGTACGGTCAAGCGAAAGGTAATTTAAGCCCACGTCGGTCAAAAACCCAATCCTCGATCTGATTTCCTTCAAAATTTCCTTGGCGATGGTATTTTGTCTTTCGTTCAACCGGTCTTCCACATTTTCAAACCATCCTTTTAATGTCAGGATGTCCATTTCGGCCAGTTCAAAAATATTCTTGCCATCTACCTTAAAGTGCAGGCTTTCCTTTTTCAAACGCGCGCCATTGCATTCGGGGCAGGTTTTCAATTTGCGGAAACTATCCATATCGTCGGCTTCCTCTCCCCTACGCTCCTGCTGCTCTTCCAGCAATTTGATAATCCCGTCGAACGTAATCTGGTAGTTCTGTACATTCCATTTGTTATATTCGACAGCAACGCTCAACAGTTCGTGTGTACCATTTAGGATGATGTCGATGTTCTCGTCGCCCAATTTTTCTAAAGGCGTTGATAGCGAGAAATTATATTTTTTGGCCAGGGCTTTCAATACCTGGAACATCCATACGTCGCGATACTCGCCCAATGGAGCCAAACCACCATTAATGATGCTCAGTTTCATGTTCGGCATCACCGATTCCTTATCAACCACGAAAATGTAGCCCAAGCCGTCGCAACGCTCGCAGGCACCATAAGGCGAATTGAACGAAAAGCTGTTTGGCTGGGGTTCATCGTAAGAAATCCCTGTGGTTGGACACATCAGAAAACGGCTGAAATGCGCCACATTGTTTTCCTTATCGCTGATTTTGATAATTCCCTTGCCCAGGCGCATGGCGGTTTGTATGCTATCCAACAGGCGTTTATGGTCTTTTTCGTCGATGATCAGGCGATCGACCACAATTTCGATATCGTGTATTTTATAACGATCCACCTGCATTTTGGGGGTCAGGTCTTGGATTTCGCCATCCACGCGCACTTTTACATAACCTTGCTTACGGATCTGCTCAAACAGTTCGCGGTAATGACCTTTACGTCCCTTTACCACTGGTGCCAAGATATTGACAGCCATGCCGTCAAACTTTTTATAAATATTGCGGAGGATCTGGTCTTCGCTCATGCGCTCCATCTTTTCGCCGGTATTGTACGAAAAGGCATCGGCTACACGGGCGTAAAGCAAACGCATAAAATCGTAGATTTCGGTGATGGTGCCCACGGTTGAGCGCGGGTTTTTGCTCGTTGTTTTTTGTTCGATGGCAATTACCGGACTTAATCCCGAAACCTTGTCAACATCCGGACGTTCCATACCACCCATAAACTGGCGCGAATAGGCGCTAAATGTTTCCATGTAGCGGCGTTGCCCCTCGGCATAAATGGTATCAAAGGCCAACGACGATTTGCCGCTGCCGCTGAGACCCGTAATAACCACGAGCTGGTTACGAGGAAAACTAACATCGATATTTTTAAGGTTATGCACTCGGGCGCCATACACTTCTACATCTTTTTGTACGCCGAGGTCGATATTGTTTTTGCTCATAAAGTGGTGAATTTTCGATATTAAAAAACAGCCTGCAAAAATAACGATTTTTGGGCAGAAAAACGACCCTTCCGCAAAGCTGAAAATCAGGCGGATGTCATCATTAAAATCCGTGGCCAATACCTAAATAAACAAGCCAAAACATAAATAGTTGGCCCTATTTTCAAGCTCGAAACCGAGGCACAACCCTAGGTTTTCAGCCATCGCTTTGCAAAACATATGACGGCATATTTGGAATGGAAAAAAATTAAGAATAGTTTTGAGGAAACAAAACAAAGCTTTGCCAATGGCGCAGGGCTGATTTAATCTTAAGAAAAGCTTAGAAATTATGATTATCGAACCTAGAATGCGAGGATTTATATGTTTAACCGCACATCCGAAAGGCTGCGAGCAAAACGTAATTAATCAAATTAACTATATCAAATCGAAAGGGGCCATCAACGGCCCGAAAAAAGTGTTGGTTATTGGCGCATCAACCGGTTTTGGCTTGGCCTCCAGGATAACCAGTGCTTTTGGCGCGGGTGCAGCTACCATTGGCGTTTACTTTGAAAAGCCACCAAAAGAGGGCAAAACCGCTTCGCCAGGCTGGTACAATACCGCTGCCTTTGAAGCCGAAGCCCAAAAAGCAGGCCTTTATGCCAAAAGCATCAATGGCGATGCTTTTTCTGACGAAGTTAAAACACAAACCATCGACTTGATCAAAGCCGATTTGGGCCAGATTGATTTGGTAATCTATAGCTTGGCCTCGCCGGTGAGGACCAATCCGAAAACAGGTATTACCCACCGTTCGGTATTGAAGCCAATTGGCGGTACTTTTACCGACAAAACCGTCGATTTCCACACAGGCATAGTTTCTGAAGTGTCTATCGAGCCTGCCAATGAAGAAGAAATCGAGAATACGGTAGCCGTAATGGGTGGCGAAGACTGGGAAATGTGGATCGATGCCCTGAAAGAAGCTGGCGTATTGGCCGATGGCTTTACCACGGTAGCCTATTCGTATATCGGCCCTGCCGTTACCGAAGCGGTTTACCGCAAAGGCACCATTGGCCGTGCCAAAGATCATTTAGAAGCAACTGCCTTTACCATTACCGACAAGTTAAAAGACATTAACGGCAAAGGCTATGTATCGGTAAATAAAGCCCTGGTTACCCAAGCCAGTTCGGCCATTCCGGTTATTCCGCTGTACATTTCGCTGTTGTATAAAATCATGAAGGCCGAAGGCATCCACGAAGGTTGCATCGAGCAGATCCAACGTTTGTACCAAGACCGACTATATACTGGCGGAGCGGTTCCGGTTGATGAGAAGGGACGCATCCGAATTGACGATTGGGAAATGCGCGAAGATGTCCAAAACCGCGTAGTTGAACTTTGGAAAGATGCCACGACTGAAACCTTGCCGGCCATTGGCGATCTAGCTGGTTACAAAACCGATTTCCTGAACCTGTTTGGTTTCGACATTGCTGGCGTTGATTACCAAGCTGATGTAAACGAAGTGGTTGACATCCCTGGATTGGTTGAAGCTGAAGCTTAATGATTTATAGATCCCAAAAGAAAACCTCGGCTAATTAACCGAGGTTTTCTTTTATAAAGGCTTGGCAATATGCCCTGATTTCATCTCTTGTCTTGATAAAAGAAGATAAGATGTCTGCCTCATCACCTACAGCTTTTGCAGGGTCCGCAAAGCTATGGTGAAATCTTTTGGCACGGCCTGGCAAAAAAGGACAGTTGGCTTGTGCATGATCGCAAACCGTAATGATAAAATCAAAATCAATATCCTGGTATGCTGCGATATGATTAGAGGTATGGTTTGAAATATCAACTCCATCTGCAGCCATTACGGCAATAGCCTTAGGGTTAAGGCCATGGGTTTCAATTCCGGCACTATAAATCAAGGCTCTCCCCTTGGCGAAAGCCCTTAAATAGCCCTCGGCCATCTGGCTCCGGCAGCTATTGCCCGTACAAAGCACCAATATCTTTTTCATCGCCTAGCAGCAGCCACCTCCAGGCGTACACGCCCCTTGTCCAGCCGTTGGCAATTGCACCAGGTTGAGCTTTTGTTTTGCTGGCGGAATGCCACAAGCATTTTTGGCCAGGCAGGCCGTTTGCATGTTGACCAACAAAAAATCCTTACCGTCAAAATCTAAACTATATTTGCCAATGGTCCCATTTTGATATTCGACTTCAATTTCCAGATCTTCCATGCCCAATACCTTTTCAGAAAGGCTGATGATGTTGAGCAATTTGGCCGGTTTTAGACGATGTTCAAAATCATCGGCATTCCACAGCTGAAAGTTGGCCTTGTTTTCGGTACGTACGGTTCCACCACAGTCTATAAAATGCTTGCTCACCACGCCTACTTCGGTTACGTGAAAGTGTGATGGCACGAAAGTATTATCGGCCAGCTTAAAATTGACCGTTTCAACCGTATTCAGGATATTTTTTACTTCAGATAATTTCATAGCTATATTTTTTAACAACATTCTTTTTTCTTGGCCAGTATTTTTCCGAACACCTCTTCAAAAAAATGCTTGAACTTGGTAAACATTTCTTCGTCTATGCAATAGCAAATGGCATTGCCTTCGATATTGCCCTTGATGAGGCCGGCATTTTTAAGTTCTTTCAAATGCTGCGATACCGTTGGTTGTGCCAAGGGCAGCTCATTCACAATATCGCCGCAAATGCAGGTATCTACGCTCAGCAAGAAATCTATAATAGCTATTCTGGCCGGATGCCCCAAAGCTTTCATGATGGATGCCATTTCATTTTGCTTGGCCGTGAAGTGGTCGGTTTTGGATGCCCCCATATTTTATATTTTAATATTGCAATATTACGATAAAGATTTATATGCGCCAAATTTTTTATCTTTAACAAAAAATCCGATGTCGAATATTCAGCTTATAATCGAAGAAAGGCCAAGTGATATTGGCAATTTTATGGTAGGCAGACTATTGCCTTTCCGCGAGAAAAGAATGGTTGGGCCTTTCAGTTTTATTGACCACATGGGGCCGGTGGCGATGAACGACCACAATAACCTCGACATTCCGCCCCACCCGCATATCGGACTGTCTACGCTTACCTATCTTTTCGAAGGCAGCGTGATGCACCGCGACAGTTTGGGAACGGAAGTGGAAATCAAGCCGGGACAAGTAAACTGGATGACTGCCGGCAAAGGTATCGCCCACTCCGAGCGTACGCCCGACTACTTGCGCCACTCGGACAAAAGCATGCATGGCCTGCAGATTTGGGTTGCCCTGCCCAAGCATTTAGAGCAAATGGAGCCTGAATTTTTCCACGCAGACGCCAACCAAATTCCGGTTTGGGAAGAAAATGGCGTTCGATTTAAACTCATTGCAGGCGAAGTAATGGGCCACCAATCGCCCATTCCGGTTTACAGTCCGCTTTATTTGTTAGAAATTAAAACCACGGAAAAGCAGACCCTCAAAATCGGCGATCAGCTTTTTGGCGAAAGCGCGATTTATATTTTAGAAGGCGCCGTTGAAAGCGAAGGAAATGTATTTACGCCTAAACAGCTGTTGGTAGCCAAAGACAGTTCGCTTTGCGAGTTTACCATGCAGGCCAATAGCACCATCTACATTTTCGGTGGCGAACCTTTTCCAGAAGAGCGTTTTATTTATTGGAACTTTGTGGCCAGTAGCCGCGAATTGATCGAAGCGGCAAAACAGAGATGGCTAGACCAGGATTTCCCAGCTGTTCCGGGCGAAACGGAGTTTGTACCATTGCCTCCACAGAGCAGGAATATGAAGTAAGGAAGTTTTCAGTTGACAGTTTCTAGTTTTCAGTAGGCAGAGGCACATCATTGTTTAGCAGTAACCGAACCACAAAGGCTCAAAATCACCAAATAGGAATTCAAACTTAGATGCCCTTAAATGCCTAAGGTAGTGAAAAACGTGAGGCTGTTATCAGTTGACGGTTTTCAATTGACAGTTTCCAGTTTCCAGTAGGCAGGGGCACATCATTGGTTAGCAGTAACCGAACCACAAAGGTTCAAAATCACCAAATAGGAATTCAAACTTAGATGCCCTTAAATGCCTAAGGTGATGAAAAACGTCAAGCTGTTATCAGTTTTCAGTTGACAGTTTTCAGTAGCAGGGGCACATCATTTTAAATTGATAATTTTTATTTATCACCTTCTATCTGTTTTAAAGAACAGGCCAAAAATGGATGCTACTCCCAAGTAATGGTGGTGCCATTAACCGTTGGATGCCCCGTGCAAACCAATACCCGGCCACGAGCTACTTCATCGTCGGTAAGCACTTCATTGTAATCCATGCGCACGCCGCCTTCAATGCAGGTAGCTACACAGGTACTGCAAACACCGCCGCTGCAACTATAGGGCAATTTGATTTTGTTTTCGAGGGCTACTTCTAAGATCCGTTTGGGATAGGGAATAGCTAAATGGTGTACCTTCCCTTCAAAGTGGAGCACCACCGAATACGTGTTCGTGTCTTTTACCTTCTCTGTCGAGTCGTCTTCATCAATTTCGTCTTCGGGCAATACAAATGTCTCCCGCTTAACCTGGGTAGGCGCATAACCGGCACCAAGCAATGTAATGCGGCAAACATCCATGTAATCGACTGGGCCACAAGTATAAAAAAGTGCATCAGTCGAACTGAAAGCCATATTTTCTTTCACCAGTTGGTTAATCAGGAAGCCATTTAGCCTGGCTCGCATCAGGTTTTTGGAATTACTGTGCAAGTGGATCAGGGTTAGGCGCTCCGGATAATCGCGCTGCCATTGCTGAAGTTCATCCCTAAACAAAGTATCTTCAGCAGAACGGCTGCTGTAAACAAGCACAATTTTAGAAAACTGCTCGCTAAGCAATGCGGTTTTGAGGATCGAAAAAAGTGGCGTAATACCAACTCCGGCCGCAAACAGAAAAACCGTTCTTTTAAGTGATGGTACTGGCAAATAAACGAATTGCCCGTTGGGTTCGGCTGTATCAACTACATCGCCTACGGCCAATTGATGATGGATAAACCTTGAAATTTCTCCATTTTCAACCAGTTTTACAGCAATTGACAGAGGTTCGTCTGCCACGGGCGAACTACAAAAAGAATAAGATCTCCTCAGCTCTTTGCCATTTACCTCGAAAACCAGGGTGAGGAACTGCCCGGCTTGGTAGGCGAGCTTTGACCCATCGACCGTTTCAAAATCGATAGCCAGCACTTCTGTAGGCTGTGGCCTGACGGCAATAACGCGAAGCTGGGGTGTAGACATGCGCCTAAATTACAAAATATCGGCACAACTGTGGCAAAAGCAATACCCGCCGACAACAAAAAAGGCCGTCAACTCAAAGATTGACGGCCTCTAACTTCGTTAAAAGCAAATTACTCTACATTGCTGCTGGTGCTGCCCGTATAGGCAATGAGTGCTCTTTGACCCACGTAGCCATTACGCACGGGGTTTTCTAGAATTTCTTTCACTGAAATCAACTTGTAAACATACCCTCCTGTTTCCCTGTTCAATTTCATCTTGAAATAATTATCCTGATTTTGCCTGTTGATCTGTCTCTTCATATGCACATCGCCTACGTTATAGGCTGCTGCAACAAGTGTCCAGCTTTCAAAGATGCCATAAAGCTCTTTAATGTATTTGCAGGCTGCAATGGTCGATTTTCTCAGGTTGTTGCGTTCATCCACACGGCTATTCACTTTAAGTCCGTAGGTACGGGCCGTTCCTGGCATAAATTGCCAATAGCCGGCTGCGCCTTTGGGTGAAGTACCGCCTTGAAGGCCTGATTCAACCAAGGGGATGTACTTAAAATCGTTGGGAATACCATATTGGGCCAAAATGGGTTCTATAATCGGAAACCACTCTGCCGCTTTGCGGTGTAAACGATTGGTTTGCAGGTTCCGGTAAGAAAAAGAGGCTAAAACCTTTTTCATCTTGCCATTTATTTTCGCGTCGCCCATGGGTAGGGTTTCTTCTGCAAATTCTAGTTGAGCTAGTGAGAAAGCCGGCTCGTCAGCTTCTTTTTTTAGGGTATTTTTGTTGTCCTTATCAAGACTTGTCTTTACTTCTGGCAGCGTATAAGCAAACACTTTTGCCATAACCAGTAATACCAAGATTACCGTACATGGAATGAGGTGTTTCTTTATCATCTTCCTCCTTTTTTTGGTGAACAAAATATACTTGGTCCGCAAAGGTACGTTTTATCAACCTAATTATCAAATAGTTATAAAATTAAGTTTAAAAATCAGGCTTTAAATAACTTTAAACGCAGATTCCATTTTTCTCAATTTGCCCAAAATTTAAGGGTTTGGTTTACGAGATTTTTGCTAAATTTGCATCCGCATAATTCATGCGCTTAGAGGCATATCATGATCAGAAACAACAACAGGAACAGTCGCGATGACAAGTCCAAATCGGGCAAAGGCAGTACAGGCAGAAGAACTACAGGTACAGACAAATCCCAAAGCAGGTTTAGCGATTCGGCAGGAAGAGACGACAGTCGAAAATCCAACTTCGACTCGAGAGAGAAAAGAGAATACAAACCTAGAACCGAAGGCGGTTTCAAATCCCGAGAAGGAGGAGAAGACAGGGGTAAAGCTGGTTTCGAATCCAAAGAAAAAAGAAGCTACAAACCCAGAACCGAAGGCGGCTTTAAATCAAAAGAAGGATTTAGCAAGCCTTGGGACAAAAAAGAGGGCCCTCGCCCATTCAAAGCCGCCAGCTCTAAAGACGGCATTACCGAAAGCAAGCGCGGCTTCGCCAAAAGAGATCATCAAAACGACGAAGACTTCAAATCAAGCGACAGAAGAAGTACTGCACCCAAAAGCTTCGACAGCCGTCCATTCAGGAAAAGAGAAGAAGGCAGCTTCAAGCCCCGCAAAGAAGATAAAGGAGAAAGAGTAGCCCCGGCTACCCGTAGCAGAAAACCCGCTGCTTCAAAAGAAGACGACCTGATCCGTTTAAACCGATACATAGCCAATTC
>JBCNPG010000006.1:0-15515 GCA_039593445.1 Pedobacter sp. | reverse complement strand
AAGCTGCCGGTGGTCACCCTTGACCGCTCCGTCGACAGCCAGAAGAAGGTGCCGCACTTTGGCGCCAACAACTACAAGGGCGGCCCATTAATCTTCCCTTGCTTGTAGGTTCCTTCTTCTGATAGGTTGCCCTGCTTATTATATTTATAGAAACGGCCGTTAGCTTCCCCATTGTTGTAGTTGGTCCTTTCTAGCAACACGCCTTCCTCATTCCAGCTTTTCCATTCGCCTGTTTTGAGGCCCAACCGAAAATAGCCTTGCTCTTTCAGGTTGCTATTCAGGTAGAAATCGCTGTACAACCCATGCAAAAGCTTGCCGCTAAAACCACCTTGGGTAGCCTTGATCTGATTGTGGCTAAACCAATAATATTTTTTGTCCGCCTCAGTAAAACTAAGCTCTTTATTATCCGGCTGTGCCTGAAAAACCACCTTATGGTCGTCGTAGTTAATGGTATGCCGATAAACTGAAGGATCAAATAAATCTTTGTAGCGTTGCGCTTTTAATTGGGTACCGAAACCCAAAAACAGCAATAAAAGTAGGTAGCGTTGCATGTTATTTTATTCTAATGTATTTGGTCTCGCCTTGGTAAAGTACCCTTACCGAATCGCCGGCATGTTTGAGTAGCTTTAAGCCATTGGCGCTTTGCCCCTCGGCAAGCATTGCTTCTTTGCCATTGATGGATAAAATGGCCAATTTCTGTTTCGTGGATGGGTTACTGATATAGCCGCTATAAATTATGCCACTCCAATTTACTTGGGGCTTGGGCATGAATGAAGGTGGCGATGCAGGCACATTTACTCGCACTGCCGGAACTATTTTTTCTTCCACAAACCCAGTGGCAGCGCCTGAAAAAGGATTACGATAATTTAGATCTAAACTTACCGGATCTTCTTCATGGTTGACCATTTTAAAATAGGGGGTTTTGGCTACCGGACCGGCCATGATGGGCGTATCTTCTTCAGCTACTGCCACAAAAATGCGGTAGAATATAATTCCCCAAACTGCAGCAACACACACCATGAGCACATAAGTAAACTTTTTGCTTTTCATGGCTTATTGCAAGGTAAATGTAAAGGTATCGCTAAAATCGCCTTTATTGCCGGCTTTATCTATGGCACGTACTTTCCAAGTTAATGTTTCGCCCGTATTACCTAAATTAAAGGTCTGTGCATTGGTATTTACAATTTGAGGATAAGTGGAATTATATACCGTACCATCGCTTTTGTAAATGATCAGCTCGTATTTTTGAGCATCGGTTATGGCATTCCAGGCCAAGCTCACTGGCTTGCTTACGGTTTGCTTATTGGCCGGTGCGGTTAAAACCACTTTTGCAGGTGGCGTGGCATCGAAAGTTAAGGCCCTTACGGCCGACCATTTGGAGATTTCAGTAGCATTTTCGGCCCTCACACGCCATTGATAGCTACCTTCTGCAGGTAAGCTGCTTGTATATGTTGGGTTTTCGGTAAGCACGTTAAGGGTAAGGTTATTTTCGTCGGCAAAATTATTTTTGTCAACCTGCAACCGGTATTGAGTAGCACCAAATAGGGTAAGCCAATCGTATTTTATATCGGCATTAACTACAAATAACGCATTGCCTGGCGCAACCAATTGCACCGATTGGTCTTTTAAAGAAGCTGGAAATATGGTAAAGCTCTGCGTAGTGTATGGTGTTTGGCTACTTCCGTTTTCGGCCCTTACGCGCCATTGATATTGCCCTGGATCTAGGGTATGGACAAATTTATCTGTTTTCACCACTGTGTCGAGCAATAATTTTTCTATGCGATCAAAACTTGGCGAGACAATCTGTAAGCGATATCGCAAGGCATCTTCATGGGTTTCCCACCAAAAAGTCTGCTGATAACTGGTTGTTTCGATATGGTCTGATGGCGCCAGCAAGGCAATACTTTTTTTGCTGAGCGATGGTTCTATGAATTCTTTGCAGGAAGCACAGCAGAGTACGACCATACACAAAAGCGAAAGCAGTTTTTTCATTTAACTACAAATTTAAAATAAGACAGGCCAAAAGTCGGTGAAATCGAGGCCATTAAGCATTCCGGTACAAAATATAAATAGGCCTACTAAAGTAGAATAATCTAACGATTGAAAATAATTTTTCTGTCTTTTGATGAGCTTTTGGTTTTTGAAATCAACAAATGCCTTGCGATAGGTACTGCCTACCAGTATTTTGTTCTTTTCGTTGCCATTCAGAAAGACCGTATTTCCTTCTATGGCAGTTACTTTTTCGTAATTGATGATAAAGGATTTATGCACCCTAATAAAATGGCTCGACAGCAAGCTGTCTTCCACCTCCTTCATGGTGTTATGGCAAGGCAGTTCCCGTCCATCGGTCATGTGCAAAATCACATAGTTTTTAAAGGCCTCGATGTAGCAGATCTCATTGCATTTCACTAATAGCTCTTTTTGTCCCTTGGCATCAGCCCGGATAAAAAAGGATTCGGTAATGCGAGCTGCCCTTTTACGGCTTTGTGAAAAATTGATAAACTTATTGATGCTTTTTTCAAACCTCTCGCGGGTTAACGGCAGCAAAAGATAATCAAAAGCCAAGACCTCAAAGGCTTGAAAGGCTTCTTCCACCTTCAGTGAAACAAAAACGATGGCAGTAACCTGACTAATGGAAACAAGTATCGATTTATTCTTTTCGATGAGTGCAGCGTCTATAAATAAGATGTCGGGGGTTATGGCCCCAATAGTTAATGAACTTGTAGACAAATCATTTGTTAATCCCTTTAGCGATAACAGATGGGAATGCTCAACAAACTCCTTAATGACACTACTCGTGGAAGGCTCCCCGATAATATAGCAATTAATCATAGATGATGTATTATTTTGTAGAGGCTTGTAGATAGTTTAAACGTAGTTAGCGAAACAAAACCAGTAAAATTGGCCTATCGCTTGGGGATCGTTTTTGGATTGAGCGTTTCATAGTTTCATTTGATTTGTGTTGTGCTAACTAATATAGATAGATAAAAAATCTGAACAAAAATTTTAACAATTTATAACCATCATTTTATAGAAGATGGAGGCACCGTGTTTTTTCCATAAGGTGTAGTTAAATTATTTTCATTTCAGGTAATTCATGGATGCCAACAAAAAAGCCCCCCGAGAAATCGGGGGGCTTTTTAATATTACAGCTTTTTATCTACTTGTAAGTAGCTGCCAATTTTAATGCATTATAGGCGTTCACAATTCCTCCCGAAACGCACAAATCGGCAAAGGGGATGCTCACCGTATCGGCACCGTTCATATTGCTTACGTTGTGGTTTACCTTAACCACCGATTTCATGATAATGTCTTTTACCTGAACCGCGGTAAGCTTTGGATAGTAGGAACGGATCAAAGCGGCCAAACCGCTCACTACTGGCGCAGCCATACTGGTTCCATCCTCTTCTTTATACTGGTTGTTATCCGGAACGGTAGAATTGATGCTTACGCCCGGCGCAAAAACATCGACGCTGGTTTTGCCATAGTTAGAAAAAGGCGCTTTGAGCTGCTCGCCATCCAACGGACCAGAAGCACCTACGGTAATCCACGAACTGGCCACGCCACCATCCAAATATTTGTTGGTTGGGAAATTCTTCTCCACATCTATGTTCTGGTTTTCGTTGCCCGCGGCATGTACCAATAGCACATCTTTGCTCACTGCATATTTTACGGCCTCATCAACCGCGGCCTTATCCCAAGAATAGGCTTTCCCAAAGCTCATGTTGATCACCTTCGCGCCATTATCGGCAGCATAACGGATGGCATTGGCAACGTCTTTATCGCGCTCGTCGCCATTTGGGGTATTGCGCACACCCATAATCAGCACATTGTCGGCCACACCTTTAATACCGATATTGTTGGTACGGTCTGCCGCAATAATACCCGATACGTGCGAGCCGTGCAAAGCATCAGGCCCCTTGATATCGTTATTGCCATAAAAACGCTCCTTGCTGTTGTTCGGATCGTCGCCAACTATTGACCTAGGATCGTAATCCAAATTATAGTTATAGTTAACCTGATTGTAATAGTATTTATAGCCTTCGGCAATCTGGCTTTCGTAGAAGGTCTTGAAATCGTCGCCCTTCAGGTTCTCGATAATTGCTTCCTTAATGCGTCCGTCAATTTGAGTTTGTGGCTTAAAGTTCTTGAAATCATCGAGCGTTGGGTTTTCCTTGCCTATTTTTTTGACAACGGCATCCAAAGCATTTTTAAAGCCGGTAATACCTGCCAAGTTACTTTTCGCAGTACCCAGTTCCTTTTCTAATTCGGTTCTGTTTTTGATAAACGCATCATAGGCTTCCTTGTCTTTGGGCGCTACGGTAGCAGCCGTTACATTGGCAAAGCGGGCGGCATCCCGGCGTACCAAGCGGGTAAGTTCCAAGGCTTCAAACTCTATCGAACCTTTGGGCCCGCCCAAGAAATTCCATCCGTGCACATCGTCTACATAGCCGTTTTTATCATCGTCGATGCCATTGCCGGCGATTTCCTTTTTGTTGGTCCAGATTACCCTTTTCAGGTCTTCGTGGTTCAAATCAACCCCGCCATCCAATACGGCCACAATTACGGGAACCGATTTTTTGCCTTTCAGCAGTTCTTTATAGGCTTTTTCGGTACTGATGCCAAAAACGCTATCGGTTTTTAAGTCGAGGTTTTGCCAGTTCGCCTTTTGCTGGGCATTGGCTATCAAAGAAATCGATGCCACCAGCGACAGCGAAAAGACTTTTCTTAAAAAATTTTTATTCATAAAATTAATCTGTATTAAAAGTGGAAAACGGTTTGATCTCTTGATTTATTATTTGACTAGGTCAGCTTCATTCAACAATAATGCCGTAATTGACCAATAGACCGGCCAAGCCATCGGTGGCGAACCTGGCCTTGCGCAATTGGTTCCTTTCGGGATCGATGATAAAACTGTGGGAAGTTACAAAATTGGCTTCATTAAGCAGGGTATGCATGAATACGGCTCCGCTCAGATCGCAACGATCAAACATGGAGCCGCTAAGGTCGCTTTCAGAAAAATCGGCGCCCTTCAAAGAGCAATGTTCAAACTTGGCCTTGCGGTTCTTCTTCTTCATAAAGGCCACATAGTCCAAAATACAGTTGTCGAAATCGACACCGAACAAAAAATCCTTCGCATGCGAAAAATCGGCGCCCACCATTTTGCAATGGCTGAACCGCACCTGATCGAAACTGACGGGTCCAAATTTAACCATACTCAGGTTGCACCCGTAGAACGTACATTGACTAAAATTGCAGCCTCTAAAATCGGCAGCGGTAAAATCGCAGTTTTTGAAAGTGCAATCATCAAATTGTGTATCTCTGGTACCGGTAGCCGGAAAAAGTATCTTGTCAAATACCTGGCTCACGTAATCAATGCTTTCTTCTGCCATGAATTAAGAATAGGCACGCAAAATAGCAAATTATCTTGAGCTTAGTGTCGACGAAGCGTGCTCGGTTTATCATTGAGCGGTAGGATTGCTAATGCCTCCTACAAACCACCAATTAAAACCGTTAACCAGATACTATAACCCGTAAATTAGGCGATCAGGCGCTTGATCCTGCTTTCGATATCGTCTAAATCAAAGGGCTTGCTGATGTAATCGTCGGGCGTGGCCATTTCACTCATCTGCTTGCTCCTGACATTGGCCGACATTACAATTACCGGAATATGCTTGGTGAAAACATCATTCTTCAAATCGTGGCAGATTTCAATGCCATTGCCATCGGGCAACATCACATCTAAAATGAAAAGATCTGGGATGGAATCCTTCAGTTTTTTCTTCATTTCCTTGAAAGTGGAAGAAACCTGCAGGTCGTAGCCCTCGTCTTTGAGCAAAAATTCGATGATGTAACCTATATCCTTATCGTCTTCTAAAATGTGTATACGTTTCTTCATGCATCAAAAACAAATTGCCCGACAGATTGTTTGGGCCTGCAATAGATTTTTCGAAACCATTTTTTAAGCTGATGGATGATCGGCCTCTACCGTTCTGATCCTCAAGCGGCTATAGCCAAGGGCGCAAAGCAACAATAGAATGGTGATGCCCACCCAAAGCAGGTTATAGCCAAATTTGCCAGCCAGGTAAAAGCCGCTGCTAGGTCCTATCACCTGTGCAACCGACCAACTGATGGTGTAGCCGGCAGCGTAAAGGCCACGGTTGAATTCATTGCTCCGCTTAATAACAAAAGTATTGATGAAGGGCATGGAAAACATCTCGCCAAAGGTAAAGCACACAATACTGAGCAGGGCCAATACCACCGGCATAAATTTGGGCAGCAGCAGCACCGCAAACGAACTGCCGACCACCAACACTCCGGTTACGATGTAAAAAATAGGCGAACGCTTGTTTTCGATTTTGCTGATCATGACCATTTCGAACAAGGCAATGATGACACCATTCAGCCCCAGGATGAGGCCAATGCGTGCCTCGTTCAAATGCCATACCTCCTTGTAAAATACAGGCACTACCCTAAACATCAGAAAAAAGCAGGTGGCAAAAACGGTGGTCAGCAAAATAAACTTGATAAACAGCGCATCGCGCCAAGGTTTGCGCACCACTATGCCCTTCGTCTTTTCCTGTACGGCTTTTCTAAAACCCTTTACCGCAGGCAGAAAAACAAAAATGCTGATGGCCACCAGGATACTGACCACGCCATCTACGATAAATAGCAAGGGATAATCGAAAGAAGCAATAATACCTCCCATGCTTACCCCGAAAGCCCAGCCCATGTTGGTGGCCAGCCGGTTTAACGAATACGAACGGGTTTCCTTGCCTGGAGCCGCATAAGCGGCGATGGCGGTAAAATTGGCCGGGCGAAAGGCTTCGGAGAAAAAACTGATCACAAAAGCCAATATGCACAGGGTTTCAAAATGCCTGATCTGCGAAAACAACAGGAAAAAAGAGCCCCCAATTAGCGACGATAAAATCTGCACCGGCCTAAAGCCAAACACATCGGTAAGCTTGCCTCCGGCCGAAGCTCCAAAAATAGAGCCCACCCCAAAAATAGAAATGATAATGCCCGCATCCGAACCTGGCCGGTGCAACGATTGGGTAACATACAGACCCATAAACGGAACCGCCATGTAGCCGCAGCGATTAATTAAAATCACGATGCTCAGCAACCAGGTTTCGCGACTTAAACCCGAAAAGGAAGTTTTATAGGCATTAAATATTTGGCGGAACATAAGGAGGGGTCTTGTTCCCAAAATTAGACAATAGCCAGTGAAATCCTATGTATAATTTCCGTATTTTTGAATCCGTCCAAAATTCCAGGTACGTCCAAAACACGAAACATGTCAACAGAAATAAAATGTCCGAATTGTAACCATACTTTTCCTATAGAAGAGGTCATGGCCGAAGAATATAAACAGGATCTGAGAGAGAAGATGATTTCTTTTACCAAACAAAAGGACGAAGAATACCAAAAGAAACTCGAAGCTTTTGAACAGCAGCGCAAGCAACAGGAGCAGGCTTTTGAGCAGAAACTGGCACAGGAAAAAGCAGCGTTGCAGGCTACGGTAGCCGAAAACCTCCGCAAAACCATCAGTGCTGATTTTGAAAGCAGGCTCAAACTCCTAGACGAAACCAACAAAGAGAACGAGGAAAAACTGAAGCTGGCCCGCCACAAGGAATTGGAGTTCCTGAAAAAAGAGCAGGAAATCAAGAACCGCGAAGCCGAAATAGAACTGAACATCCAGCGCAGGCTACAAGAACAACGCGAAGAACTGGTGGCCCAGGTACGCAAGCAGGAATTGGAAAAAAACAGCCTGAAGGAAACCGAACACCAACTGAGGGTAAAGGAACTCGAAAAACAGCTCGACGACCAAAAGAAACTGGCCGAAGAAATGAAACGCAAGGCCGAACAGGGCTCTATGCAGCTGCAAGGCGAAGTACAGGAGCTGATTTTGGAAGAATTGCTGCGCAGCACCTTCCCTTTCGATACCATTGAAGAAGTGGGCAAAGGGGTTCGTGGCGCCGACTGCGTACACAACGTACGCAACCAGTTTGGACAAGATTGCGGCCGCATCATTTACGAAAGCAAGCGCACCAAGGACTTTTCGATAGAATGGATCGAAAAACTAAAAAAAGACATGCGCAGCATGGGCATCGATGTGGCGGTTATCGTTACCCAAACCTATCCCAAAGGCATGGACTGCTTTGGCGAAAAAGACGGCGTTTGGATCTGCTCTTTCGATGAGGTAAAGGCGGTTGCCTATATTTTACGTGATGGGATCATTAAGCTGTTCAGCGCCGCCAAATCGCAGGAAAACAAGGGCGACAAGATGCATATGCTCTACGATTACCTGACGAGCAACGAATTTTCGGAACAATGGAAAGCCATACGCGAAGGATTTATGAGCATGAAGCTTTCGATACAGCGCGAACGTGATGCCATGGAAAAACTCTGGAAAGCACGCGAAAAGCAGTTAGAAAAAGTATTGCTCAATGCCGCTCATATCCGCGGTTCAATTGAGGGTATTTCTGGCACAGACAATATCCAATTGAGCCTAACCGACGAGGAAGACGATTTGCTGCTGGATTAATACCCAATCAGGCCAGAGAATTAAGCTACGCAACGTAAGGCTAAAGATCTCTTACCATCCAAATATCGCAACCAAAATGGCCCGAATTGCCCATGGCGGCACAGAGGCTTTTAAAGCCCAAGGCATGGTATAGCTTTACGGCCTGGTTTAGCTCAGGCATGGTTTCGAGGTAGATTTGCTCATAGCCCAACTGCTTGGCCTGCTCAAAACATTTTTGCATCAGGAGTTTGCCCAGCCCCTTGCCCCTGCCTTCTGGATATAGGTACAGCTTAACCAGCTCGCAAACTCCCTCTGGCAATCCTTCGGTGGGATAAATGCCTCCCGCCCCGATGATTTTTCCTTCATCTTCGCATACCCAATAGGCCGACTTAGGATTTTGGAACAGAACAGACAAATGGTTAGTGCTTTCGTCAAAATAGGCTGTACCTGGCTTATTGGCTTTAAACTCGGCCAGTACGCTTTTGATCAGCTTGGCCAATTGCTCGTCGTCGTTTGGTTCGATGGGTCTTATCACAGCTTGCATAGCCCAAAATTACAAAATTGCCACCGAACTGCCCAGTTTGGCGCAGGGAATAAACGACAAAGGCCTCACATTTCTGCGGGCCTCTGCCATGATGCTGTTAAAGTACGCCACCCATTAACGGATCGCTGATCGATTCCTTCCCCGTTTCTACGTGTCCGGCATAATGCCTCAAGAAATCGGGTGCGTCTTTAACCGACAGCACAAAATCGTACCAACCTTTGCTTTTTTGCAGGTTTAAGGTAAGCTGTTTGCTTTGTTTGGGTGCGATGGTGAGTGTTTTGGTATTGGCTTTATAAGCATCGTCCATGATACGGATTTCTAAAGCTTCGCTGCCTTTATTTTCAACCCAAAGCTGCAGATTGCCCGTTATTTTATTGAGCAAGCCACTTTGTTCGTGTTTGCATTGCAGGCTCAGCACAGGATCTTGTGCATTGCCCCTAAATTGGCGATAAAATCCATTTGGCCCATTCAAAGCTAGGTTATAGGTATTGCCTTCAAACTCTTCAACCTTCCACGAGTCGCTTAATTTGCTTTCGGCTTTTAGGCCATAGGCCCAAGTTTTGCCCGCTTCGTTCCTGTAGCTGCCTTTGGCATACACGTTAAACGGTGCACCGATGTTTTGCAACTGACTGCCAATTGGCGCTTTGCCAACTTCAAAATCGATAACGAATTCCTTTTTATCGGCGTTCAAATGGCCATCCGCAAACAGCTGGTAAGGCAAAGCGCAAGCCAGTCGCGTACCTTTTTCCTGTACCGGCATGGCTTCGGCCGATTCTTTTTCAAAAGGAAAGTGCTGGTTAATCTGGTCTATCTCGGTTTTAGAAAGTGCCTTAGGCGTTACCTGTGCTGGTTTAGAGCGGGCGTTTTGGATGTCGGCAATCACCTTTTCCTTTTTTAGTCGGTTTGGTACATTCAGCTTTTCTCCGTTGTATGGCCTGAACACCGTAGTAAGGTCGCCACAAATGGCCCTGCGCCACGGACTGATGGTGCTGCTCTTGATCTTCTTTCCGGTTTTATGTGCCAGGAAGTTTTCCAAGAACATCAGTGACGAGGTATGGTCAAACACCTGCGAATTGACATAGCCTCCCTTGCTCCATGGCGAAGCCACAATCATAGGCACCCGATAGCCCAATCCAATCGGGCTGTCTTTTTTAAACTCATAATCTACCGAGGTATCAATTCCCTCGCTTACCTTGCCTGTTGCAGGATCATTCGGTTTCGGGGCTACAAAAGGTGCCAAATGGTCAAAGTAGCCATCGTTCTCGTCGTAGGTTAAAATGAAGATGGTCTTTTTCCAGACTTCCGGATTTTTGGTCAGGATATCGATGGCCTCAGAAACGTACCATACCCCATACAAAGGCGAGCTGGTATGATCTGAAAAACGCTGTGGCGCCACCAGCCACGATACGGTTGGCAGGTTGCCACTGTCTACGTCTTTTCTAAACTGCTCAAAAATATCCTCTTTAGGCACGTTCAGGGTTTCTTGTTGGCCTTGATCGTTGGTAAAGGTTAGCGGGGCCAGCTTGAGGTAATCGGGATTGGCAATATTGGTTGCAAAAGCCTTGTCGATCATGTTCTTCTCTTTCGTCGAAAGCTTGTTGTATTGCTCAAGCACCTGCTCCACACTCAATGGAGGTTTGCTGGTATGGTCGCCATTTTTACGGAAATAGGCAGATAGCTTTACCTGATGGCGTTTTACATATTCCAAAGGATTATCGCCATAATTGCCCAACCAATCGTCAATATCCTCACCCTGCAATTTAGGCGTCCACAACTCGTTCTGGTAAACCTTCCACGATACCTGGTGTTCTTCCAGCAGTTCCGGAAAGGTTTCCCAATCTACAAACACGTTATTCTGCGATTCGGCCTGCGAGTTGTTAACCACCGGAATGGCTTCGGCCTTTTGTTCAGGACGAATGGTACCTGTCCAAAAAAACAGGCGGTTTGGCGTCGTACCCGTTAGCGACGAGCAGAAATTATGGTCGCAAACCGTAAAGGCATCGGCCATGGCATAGTAAAACGGAATATCTTCCCTTTGGTAATAACCCAACGCCATGAGCGATTTTACCGGCACCCATTTATCGTATTTGCCTTTATTGCGGGCCGCCACCTGATCTGACCACGAATGGGGCAGACCGCCCTGCCAAGTGATTTTGGTTTTGTTGATGTCGACATGGAAAGGAGCATAGGTATTGCCTTTTTCATCGTTCTGCAGCCATACTTTGTTTTGGTTGGGCAGGGTTTTGGCCCTTGGATCGTTAAACCCGCGAACGCCACGCATCTTGCCAAACATGTGGTCGAAAGAGCGGTTTTCCTGCATCAGAAAAACAATGTGCTCGGCATCGTAGAAAGTAGTCCCGGGCTCGGCATTAATGGCCATGGCCTTCTGGATAGACATGGGAACCACATTGGAAAGGCCAAAGGCCCCAGACAACAAAGTTGCCTTTTTGAGAAAGTCTCTTCTTGAATCCATAGATAGATAAAATAAAATAGGAATAGATAGCCAAATGTACGCGCTCCCTACCTGAATCAAAAAAGATTAAGATTAATTTTACAAGAATGGCCTACTAAAAGAAAGTAACTTTCCAGGTACGCTCCCAGTTGCCCTGGGGCGCTAATTGCACGATACCTTCCTTGGTGGCCAGCTGTTGATCGCTGTTGATGGAATCGGCTATGCCGCACCAAGGCTCCAAACATACAAAGTCTGCATCCCTGGCCGCCCAAATGCCAAAATAAGGGAAACCTTCAAACTTAAAGGTAAGTCCGTTGTAGTTCTTGGAATTCAAAAGCGTAATTTCATCGCTATGCAGGTGCTTAAAAACCAAGGCATCATCATAAAACAGCTCATGGCGCAAATCGAGCTTCCCGTTTTGGAGCGCTATGGTTGATGTTTGATCGGAAATGAGATTGTCTACAATATGGTGGTACACCAATTCCTGGTCTTTGTTAAACTGAAGCGCGTAATCGTTGTAGCGGCCTTGCTGGTTCAGCGGCGCGGCAAAGGCCGGATGTCCGCCTATAGAAAACAGGAGCTCTTTGCTTGCCGGGTTGTGCACTTCGTAGGTACAGCACAGGCTGGCGCCAAATATCCTGTAGCGCAGGTTGAGCCTAAACTCGAAAGGATAGATTTTAAGGGTTTCTTGGTTATGCCTTAGCGTAAAAAGGATTTCGTGCTCGTTCACCAGTCGGTAATCAAATTCCATATCGCGCGCAAAGCCATGCCGAGGCAAGGTATACGATTGGCCCTGATAAACATAGGTGTTTTCTTTGAGGGCACCTACTATGGGGAAAAGCACCGGGCTAAATTTCCCCCAGAAATCCGGATCGCCGCTCCATAGATATTCCGTCGAACTATGGACACCGCTTACGCTTTGCAACTCTGCACCTTTGGTTGCAAACACGGCTTTGATATGTTCATTTTCTATCGCAATTACCATTCGATAAAAATAGCGGTTTGCACAATTAAGACCTAGAAAAATAACATTTATTAACGATTAGTCGAGCGAGTGCAGGTAATGCCGTGCTTCGCTTAGCGCTTCGCGACAAATGGCGACGATGATGTGCACATTGGTGCGGAAAAGGGGAACGGACAAATCATCATATATTGTCGGTTCCATGTATTTCTCGAGCTTGGGATAAAATCCCATAATGGATATGCTCGACTGCATGTGGTGCAAGGTGGTTTTAACCTTGCCGTAATTGCCCATCGCCATATCGCGTTCCAAGCTGGAGAGGTTTTCGGGAATAATATCTACAAAAAGCCTGGCTACATTGCGTTCGTATGCTACATCGCCTTTGGCGATCTCCCTTACATAGCTGAGGTCTAACAGTCGATAGATTTGTTGCGTTAATTCCATTATATAATTTGCATTCTTTTGTTCAACAGGTTTTTATAGGCATCTGATACGGGCACCAGGTTCTGGCCAATAACCAAAGTGCCACCTTCAAGGGTATCTATTTTGCCTACATTGATGATATAGGATCGATGTACCTTCAAAAAAATATGGGCCGGCAGCTTATCCTGCATGGCCTTTAGCGAAGAATGGATGGTATACAAATTGTCTTTGGTGGCGATCTTCACGTAATCGCCTTTAGCTTCGAGATACAGGATATCGTTAATTTTCAGTCGCCTAACCACATTCGAATCCCTAATAAACATGAACTCGTCGGCCGGCTCCAAACCCTTGCCATTTTTGTTTTTGAGGGTTTCCTTGGCTTTTGCTATGGCCTGCAAAAACCTTGCAGGTGCGATAGGCTTGGTGATAAAATCAACTACGTTGAGCTCGAAGGCCTCTACTGCATAGTCTTTTTTGGAGGTGGTGAAAACGATCATGGGCTGCTGCTGCACAAAACTCTTGGCCAGGTCTATGCCACTCATGCCGGGCATTTCGATGTCGAGCAGCAAGAGATCGATCTGATTGGCCAAAATTGCCGCATAGGCTATGGCGGCATCGCTGCACTCGCCTACTACATTTAGCGAAGGATCGAGCATGGCTAATTGACGCAGGGTAAGGCGGGCAATTTCGTTATCATCTATAATTAAGCAGTTCATCTGTCCATATTTTAGCCCTACACTAAAATAATTAATATGTTCCAACGCCTAATCACTTCATTTTGTTCAATCTGTTCATTTTAAAAAGCGCGATTGGGCGTCATTTAAAGACATTTTAGCCTTATTCGTCGAACATTTTTGTCCGCCTAACTATTTTTTGTTCAGAGATATAGGGATATCGGCTACCTTTGTTCCGGTAAAATTTAAAATTACTTAGCACAATTTATAAATCATGAAATTCACCACCAAAATCTCTATCCTTATCTTAAGCTTATTTGCTTCTCATGCAGCCCTAGCACAGCGCATGAAAGAGCCGGTAAGTTTTAAGCTCAAAAACGGCCTTACCGTTATTGTAGCACAGAACGTTGGCTTGGGCAAGGTATACTCGCGCCTAACCATCGAAAACAAAAGCACCGAGGGACAAAGAAGTACCGCACAGATCTTCGAAAGCTACCTCAACGGCAGAGCCTACAGCTATAACCAGAATGTAAGCAAAAGCAGCGCAGTTACGCCACAAGTAAGCCTGACCGTCGATGAAGCCAACACCTCGACCAGCATTGCCGATTTTGAGCATGCCCTGCAGTTCGTGGCCGACAATTTTGTAAATCCAGAGTTGAGCCAACAGGCTTTCGACGAAATGAGGAGCCAGCCAAAAGGCAACAAATCCGACCTTGAAAACGTAAGTCTTGGCGAGGTAAAGGCTTTTTACGCCAACCATTTCAAAGCAAGCGATGCCTTTATTACCATAGCTGGCGATATTGATGTAGCTACAGCCAAAACCATCGCCAACAAGGCTTTCGGCAATTGGAAAACTGAAGTTGCCTTGGCCAAGTAGAATTACGCCAAAACAAATACCGATCAAAAGTCGATGCATTTTTATTCTTGCACCGACTTTTTTTATGGAACAAACATTGGTTTTAGAAAGCTTTTAGCCTTGACTGCTGTCGCATCTTTTTGATGTAAGCTGTCCAATGGCCTGATTCTTGTTTACTGTTTTGGACAATTTCTTATGGAAAGCCCATGTTTGGGCATCCTTTTATAAAAATATAACACATCATGAAAAATTACTCCATCAAAAAATTCGCCCCTAAATTGTTGTTAACTTTTGCTTTAATACTAGGCCTGGCTATGGTTAGCCGCGCCGATGTGATCAGGCTTACCGTTAAGGAAGATTTGGCCAGCTGCACAGGCGTTGCGCCAATGACCTGCATGCAGGTAAAGTACAAAAACAGCAAAAACTGGGAGCTGTTTTATAGCCAGATTAAAGGATTTAAATACGAAGCGGGCTATCGCTATGTATTACTGGTTAACCGTACCAAAAGGAAAAACATTCCGGCCGATGCCTCTGCCTACATTTACACCTTGAAAAAGGTAGTGAAAAAGCAAAAAATGCAAGCCCAAACCACCCCTTGGGATTTTGTAGTGAAGCATAAATGGAAACTGATCCAAATGAACGGTGTTGCCCAATCAAACTCGCCGGTTTATTTTACATTTGATGCCGCCAACAAACGCATTGGAGGAAAATCGGGTTGCAACAACTTCTTTGGTGGTTTCGAGCACAACGGCAATACCCTTAGCTTTAAGCAAATGGGCAGTACCATGATGGCCTGCAGCGACGAACTGAATAAATTGGAACATCAGTTCCTAACCGCCATAGACACCCAGACTTTTACCTACGATGTGGCAGACCAGACCTTAAATCTTTACCAAAACAATAAATTGGTATTGATGTTCGGCACAATGCTATAATCTAATTCTCTTATGCAAAAAAGGCCTGCAAGTTGTTGCAGGCCTTTTTTGTGAGCTGAAATCTAATCGTGCCCCTCGGCAACCGGCAACCTTCCCATTAAAAGACAGATTCGGCCCATTCGTCGAACCTTACTGCCTTTCTA
>JBCNPG010000059.1:0-9974 GCA_039593445.1 Pedobacter sp. | reverse complement strand
CGTTTAAAAAGTTTGATGACCAATCGCCTCAAATCGTCGATGAGCAAGAAAGGCAGCATAAATACCTTGGCTGTAGAAAGCAGAAAGAAAGCCACCAAAATAATGGCCCTAATGGTTAGGAACAGATTAAGGTAAATGGCACAAAATACGCCTACAATCAACGTTACGCTAATGGTCCACCAAGCATAGCCAAAGATCCGTTTGGTTTTGGCCGACCATTTCTTAAAAACGCCTAGTATGGCATAATAACAATAGAAATCGAGTGCCAAAACAACCAGGCACAGGATAGAAAGGAAGAGGCTACGACCCATAGATTAAGCTTGAAATGCCAAAATTACCTAAAATCTTCTTCATCTTCATCGCTCAAGTCGGCATTGAACAAACTATCGAACATATCGGCAAAGCCAAAACCGCCGTTCAGGTAGTTTTTGTTCAGTTGCGAAAATGCGGCCAAGCCGTGCAGTACAAATTCCATGAGCAGCAAGGTTTGGTTTTCGCTCAGTTTGGGATGGAATTGCTGTACGAGTTCGTGCAGGCCATCTACCTCCATCAAGGTTTTTTGGTATTGCGCAAAGGTCAGGTCGTCGGCAATGTCAATGGTATGGCCTTCGGTAAACCATTCGGTAATTTTGGTATATGGATTGGCTGTTCTGCTCTTTTTGGCCCTTTCTGGATCAGGAAAATAGCGGGCAAACAAATGTTTGATCGCTTTGCCGATCAGAGTGTGGGCTACCTTGGCCGGCCCCTCGAGTTCGCCTTCGTAAACCAGCTCAATTTTTCCGGTTACTGCCGGAATGATGCCGCTGAAATCAGACAGGCGCACAAAAGTGCTTGGCTCGTGGTTGATGAGCATTCTTCGTTCGGCATTGCTGATCAGGTTCTCATAGGCCGATATGGTTAAACGTGCTGATACACCCGATTTTTGATCGATATATTCACTTTTGCGTGCTTCAAAGGCAATTTGTTCAACCAGGTCTTTTACCAGTCCATCCGCTTCGATCAGCTCGCGCTGTGCTTCGGTGAGCTTGGCTTCCTGGAAGGTAATTTTTCTTGAAATTTCGATGCTTTTCGGGTAGTGGGTTAAGATCTGGCTTTCGATACGGTCTTTCAAAGGCGTAACAATGCTGCCACGGTTGGTGTAATCTTCGGGGTTGGCCGTAAATACAAACTGCACATCCAGGGGCAGGCGGAGCTTAAAACCCCTAATTTGGATGTCTTTTTCCTGAAGCATATTAAATAGCGCCACTTGGATGCGGGCCTGGAGGTCGGGCAGTTCGTTAATGACGAAAATACTGCGGTGTGCCCTCGGAATCAGGCCAAAGTGGATTACCCTTTCATCATTGTAGGTCAATTTGAGTGTGGCGGCTTTAATAGGGTCAACGTCGCCAATCAGGTCGGCAACGGTTACATCGGGCGTGGCCAGTTTTTCGGTGTAGCGCTCGCTGCGGTGTTGCCATAAAATTGGTGTATCATCGCCTTTAAGTGCAATCTCGTTTTTGGCGTGCCAGGAAATCGGGTTCAGCGGATCGTCGAAAATCTCGCTTCCGGCCACGTAGGGAATGTATTCGTCGAGCAGGTTCACCATTAAACGTGCAATACGGGTTTTGGCTTGTCCGCGTAAGCCCAGTAGTAAAATGTTGTGGCGCGAAAGAATGGCTGTCTGAAGCTCTGGAATGACGGTTTCGTCGTAGCCCAAAATGCCTTCAAATCCGGCTTCCTTGAGCTGTAATTGTTTAATCAGGTTTTTTCTGAGCTCGTCTTTAACGCTGAGCGATTTATAATTGGAGGCTTTGAGTTCGCCTAGTGTTTTTGCTTGCATTCGTATCTTGTTGTAAAGTTATAAAGTTTTAAAGCCGGAATGTTCTTCCTGTTAGCCCTGAGCCGTTGACTATAGGCTATCAGACTTTAAAACTATCTCATTGTTTTTCTTCTGTTCTTAATATAGTCTTCAAAAATGTATTCGCCAAGGCCGGTAAGCGAGCTGTAGAAGGCTCGGCCACCATTAATCTGCGTAAACTGGCGTACAAACTGTTGCAAATAAGGGTCTTGGGCAATCATAAACGTGGTAATCGGAATGTTGAGGCGCTTGCATTGTGCTGCCATGTTTAGGGTTTTGCCAATTACCTTCCTGTCTAAGCCCATGCTGTTCTTGTAATAACGGCCATTTTCCTTGAGGCAGGTAGGTTTGCCATCGGTAATCATAAAAATCTGTTTGTTGTGCGTTTTGCGTCTGCGCAACAGGTCGGTGGCCAGCTCTAAGCCTGCCAAGGTATTGGTATGGTAGGGGCCAACTTGCAGGTAGGGCAGATCTTTGATGGTAATGGGCCAAGCATCGTTGCCAAAAACCACAATATCCAATGTGTCTTTTGGGTATTTGGTTTTGATGAGTTCGGCGAGGGCCATGGCCGTTTTTTTGGCCGGAGTGATGCGGTCTTCCCCGTACAAGATCATCGAGTGCGAAATATCGATCATCAGCACGGTAGAAGTGAGGGTTTTGTAGTCTTTTTCCTCTACTTCCAAATCGCGCTCGGTTAAGGTAAAGTTGCCGATGCCATGGTTAACCTGTGCGTTTTGGATAGACGCGGTCATGTCTATCTGATCAAGGCTATCACCAAAAGCATATTCGCGTCTGTCGGCATTTTTCTCTTCGCCAACGCCCGAAATATTGCTGTTGTGGTTGCCTTTGCCTGCTTTTTTCAGCTTGCCAAAAATCTCTTCCAATGCCGACTTGCGGATGGTCTGCTCGGTTTTGGCGGTTATTTTCATTTCGCCATTTTCCTCTTTCAGATAGCCCTTTTCCTTCAGGTCGTCAATAAAGTCGCCCATGGCGTAATCGTTATTGGTAAACTTATATTTTTTGTCAAGCTCGTTCATCCAGGCCAAAGCTTCGCCTGCATCGCCCGCCGTATAATTGAGCAGTTCGGTAAAAAGCTTTAGCATTTCATCGAAACCGCCTTTGGGCAGGTCGTTGGGCTTGAATTTGGAAAATTGAAAACCTCTCATTCGGATTATATTAACGAAATATCGAAGTTAAAAGTTTGGCTCAAGAATATTTTAAGCCTGATGTCATTTTTAAGGCGTTACTTGGTCGTTCAGCTTTTGATAGCCATTGGCTCTTTTTCGAAAAACAACACGAATACAATACCTATGGTATAGGCCATGAGGTCTGTCCAGGCAAAGGAGTTGCCCATCACTACATTGGCCAGGTGCGAATGTTCCAGGCCAAGCCATTTTACGTACTGAAAATACTGTAGCGCTTCGATCAGGTAGGCAAAAAGCAATACGGCTATCGCTGTTGGAAGTACGCGGACACGGAGGAAGCTTTTAACCAGGCAATACAGCAAAATGACCACGAGCACATCGCCAATATAGGGTCGGATAATGGCGTCGCGGATGTAAAGTGCAATGAATATTTCGACCAGAAAAATCAAAATGGCCCATAGAAGGTACTTGAGATTAAAGTGGAACATAGCTTGTTGAGATTGATAATTTAGCAGTTCAAGAGTTTTGGCTTATTGAACCTTAAAAGGATGCACAAATGTTGAACCAGTTTTTAGTCCAGCGAAAATAATCTTATCTTCAAAGCAATTTAAACCTCAGTTGAATGATGAAGAAAATAGCAATACTTGGTTTATGGTGTATGTTGGCTATGGGTGCATTTGCACAAAGCAAGGCTGATCGGCAGGCCATTTTGGAGGTGCTCGAAAAACAGCGTGGCGCTTGGAACAAAGGCGATGTGGAGGCCTATATGCAAGGCTATTGGAAAAACGACAGCTTGCTTTTTGTGGGTAAAAGCGGACCAACTTATGGCTGGCAACAAACGCTAGACAATTACAAGCGGGGCTATCCTGATCGATCGGCCATGGGGTTTTTAACTTTTGGGATTAAAAAAGTTGATTTCTTGGCCAAGGATAAAGCTTTTGTATTGGGCAGCTGGAACCTGAAACGCGAAAAGGACGAACCAAAGGGCTATTTTACGTTATTGCTGCGCAAAATAAACGGGCAATGGAAAGTGGTGGTCGACCATAGCAGCTAGCTGTAAAATTTGCCACAAAACGTGCAAGGTTTTTCACTTGGCTAAGATTTGGGCTTACAATAATCGAGGCTACTCTTCTAGTTTATGCTGTTTGTAATAGTAGTCTTTATCGGCATCGGTAATTGGGCGGATAACCCTGCAGGGATTGCCAGCAGCGAGCACGTTGTCGGGAATATCTTTGGTAACTACGCTGCCTGAACCGATTACCGTGTTGTTTCCAATTTTGACCCCGGCATTGATAACGGCATTACCTCCAATCCAAACATTGTCGCCTATGGTAACCGGCTGTGCCCATTCAAATTCCTGGTTGCGTAGGTAGGGGTGGATGGGATGCCCTGCGGTATAAATGGCTACATTGGGCGCTATAAAAACGTTATGGCCGATGCTTACCTTGGCACAATCGAGAATGACCAGGTTGAAGTTGGCATAAAAGTTTTCGCCAATTTCAATGTTGTAGCCATAATCGCACCTAAACGGTGGCTCTACATAGAACATTTTTTCGGTTTTGCCCAAAAGCCTCCTGAGCAGTTCTTTGCGTTGCTTGATGAACTTGGGGGCGAGGTTGTTGAATTCGAAAACAATTTCGCGGGCTTTCATTCTTTCTTTGGCTAGGGTCGCATCGCCGGCTCTGTAAGCTTTGCCCGACAGCATTTTTTCTTTTTCGCTTAGTGGGTTTTGTTGCATGTTTGGTATGTTTTAACCACCTAAGACGTTTAAGTGGGGCTAAGTTATGGTTTATTGATGATGCTAAGGTTGTCTAAGGTTTCTTGGGCAGTTTAAATAATATGTTTAACCACCTGAGACGTTTAAGAGAGGCTAAGTTATGGTTTATAAAATGAGGCTGAGGTTGTCTAAGGTTTCTTGGGCGGTTTAATAATATGTTTAACCACCTGATAAGTTTAAGTTGGGCTAAGTTATGGTTTATTGATGATGCTAAGGTTGTCTAAGGTTTCTTGGGCGGTTTAATAATATGTTTAACCACCTGAGACGTTTAAAAGCGATTAAGTTATGATTTATTAATGCGTCTAAAGTTTCTAAGGCGGTTTTTGACAAGGTAACTTAATCCTATTCGCTAAAAATAGCCTCATAAAAAACGGGACTTCATTACTGAGTCCCGTTTAATATTTTGATGAGCCATAGGTTAACAGCTTTTTTCAAGCACTCGCTGTGGCAAACTTATTAGGGCCTGTTTTTGGCTAGAGCTCTTTCTGCCACTTTCACGGCTCTTTTCTCTCTCCAGTTTGCATATTTTTCTTTAAATGCCATTTTGATCAAGCTATCAACCGCGCCATGCCTGAACAAGCTCCAAACGCTGGCCACTTTTCTGCTGATCGACTGATCCCACGCCCTTAAACTTAAAGAAAACGAACCGTCAACATACTTCATCCAATGCCACATGCCGGTCGGCATAAACAAGGTGTCGCCATGCTCTAAAAATACTTCGTAGCCTTCAACGCCGTTTAGGGCAGGGAATTTTTCGAAGTCTGGGTTGTCAACCTTATAATCCTCTAAAGCATAAGTGGCATTTGGCAGGCAATACAAACGGTCTTTCCATTTGTAATCGAACAAAATAATGTGCTTGCGGCCGCCAAAGTGCGTATGGAAAATATGAGGTAGATCGATATCGTAATGCAGGAAGGTTACCGAGTTGGAGCCACCAAAAAACATGGCTGGCATGCTTTCGATAAATCCGCCCATCAATTCTTTCGGGATTTTAACATCGTTGATCAGGCTTGGCACTTTTTTAAAGAGGTTAAAAAAGAAAATCCTCAGTTCCGTAGGCTCGCGCTTGATCAGGTCGAGATAGTCGCCAAATTTCATGTGTGCCGTAGCCGCGTTGATTGGTTTTGCCGGATCTGCTTTCGAGTTATCATATAGAGGCACCTCTAAATCTCCTGCAATTTCCTTTAAATATTCTGTTGTCCACTTTTCGCGGGCAGGCCAGTCTTTGGTTAATCCTTTAATGACCAATGGGCGTTTAGCATCAAGGTAGTTTTTCTTGAAGTCTTCTCTGCTGATGGTTTCAACGGTAACAACCGGTTTTAAGATAAAGCTCATAGTGTGGCAAAATTAGTGCAGAAGAGCGCATTGCCGTTCTTCCAAACACAAAAATGTGAATTAAAATCGAAAAGTATATGCTTTGTACATAAAATGTTAACACTATGATAATACAATGATTTTTGTAAAAGCCTTTGCAACAAAAAGGCGCCACGAAAATTCGTGGCGCCTCGGTTTTGGCTGTAAGCTCTTGCTTATTTAGGCATCAGAACGGTATCGATTACGTGGATTACACCATTTTTCTGAAACACATCCTTGATCGTCACTTTTGCGGTCCCGCCTTTTTCGTCTTTCAGCATCAGGTGCTTGCCTTCCATCCATGCCCATAGCTTGCCGCCTTCTACGGTAGTGAGTTCGGCTTTGCCACCGCCAGCTTTGATCGCGGCTGCAATTTCTTTGCTGCCCATTTTACCAGCAACTACGTGATAGGTAAGAATTTTGGTCAAGGTAGCTTTGTTTTCTGGTTTTACCAGGTTGCCCACAGTGCCTTTAGGCAATTTGTCAAAAGCCTCGTTGGTTGGAGCAAATACGGTAAACGGACCTGCGCTTTTCAGGGTTTCTACCAAGCCGGCAGCTTTAACGGCAGCGACCAAGGTAGTATGGTCCTTAGAGTTCACCGCATTGTCTACAATGTCTTTGGTTGGGTACATAGCCGCACCGCCTACCATTGGATTCTTTTGTGCTTTTACTGAAGTGGAGAATGCCATAGCTACTACGACAACTGCAAATAGGAATATTCTTTTCATGTTTTTATGTTGATTTTGAAAAGAGATACGCAACACTGGAATATCCGGATTTTTGGCAGAGTGAAATATTTTACAAAATTCTGTTAATCAGTATTTTGTGTTTTTTTTGGCTAGGTAACTTTCGCTTTGCGAATGATTTTGGAAAACAGTTTCGGAAAAAAGCGCTTGAGCAGCACGCCCCTGGTTTCCTTGCCACCGATATAGACCTCTTCCTTTTTTTGTTCAATGGCTTTAATGATAGCCTGCGCACAAAGCTCGGGCGACATGCCGTTTTCTTGTGCGCTATCCATGGTGCCTTGGGCCGTGCCGTTGGCCGTTAGTGCATTGATGGTTACTTTAGTTCTGATAAACCCTGGACAAGCTAAAAGCACTTGGACGTTCGGGTTGTCGATTTCGATGCGCAGCGAGTCGAAATAGCCATGCAAGGCATGCTTGGAAGCCGCGTAGGCCGAACGGAACCGTGTGCCGAACTTGCCCACCAAACTGCTTACACATACGATGCTGCCGCTGCCATTGGCCAACATTTGTGGCAATACGGCTTTGCTTAAGATCACGGTTCCCCAAAAATTGACGTTCATCAGGCGCTGCTCGGTGGCCAGGTCGGTTTCGAGCGCCAGTGCCCGCTGACTAATGCCTCCGCTGTTGATAAGGATATCTATTTTGCCGAAAATGCGCAGGGCGTCAGCGGCTTTCTGGGGCAGGGAAGCGCTGTCTTCCAGGTCTAAGGGCAAAACATGCACATCTAACGGGGCTTTGCAGTTCGATTTGACGCGGTATAGCTCGTCCCGGTTTCTTGATGAAATGATCAGTTTGGCACCCAAGGCAATAAAGGCGTAAACCAAAGCTTCGCCAATGCCTGATGAGGCGCCCGTAATCCAAACTATTTTATTTTTCATTTAGCGCTTTTGCTGTTTCTTTTGCTTTATCGGCTTTGGGCGCAGTGGCTTTTTCGTATTTCTCGTCGTATTCTGGTCGCAGCGTGCCCATCCATCTATCCCAAAATAAGAAATATAAACCATAGTTGCCCTTAAAATATTGGTGGTGCATGTTGTGCGCTACAGAAGTGCTTACCCATTTGCCGATCCAGGTTTTATGGAAGCGTTTCGGGAAAAGCTCATAGCCCAGGTGTCCGTACACGTTGTACACGAACATGATGAAGAAGAAAACGGCCAGATGCAGTTCGTGTACCGGCATAATGAAAATGATCAGTACAAAGATGCCCGTTTCAACAATCGCCTCCAGCGGATGGAAGGAATAAGCCGTCCATGGCGTCGGGCTGGTCGATTTGTGGTGCACCAGGTGAAAAAGTTTAAACAGCTTGGGATGGTGCATCATCCGGTGCGTCCAATAGAAATAGGTATCGTGGATAAGGAACATGAGCGGAAAGGCCAAAAAGAAATAAACCCAGCCATAGTCGCTGATGTTCTGGTACAGCCGTGTGTAAGGCCTTACGGCATCGTTGGTGAGGAAAATAACCGGCAGCGCGCCAAAAATCAAGATGGTAATGACCGAATAGAAGATATCGCGCCCGTGGTCAGCCATTTTCGGCATCTTGGTCTGTATGCGCCTGCCACTGAAGCGCTCCTTGAATAAAATATAGAAAATCAGGAAAGCAAGTCCGGCAATAAAGAAATAACGAGTACCTACCTGAAAAGAAAATTTGAAAAGATTTTCCCAAGTCATAATTAAAAAATAATAGAGGATGATGGACAAAAATACTGAAAATGCTTCAGATTATTGATCTTCATCGCTGGCAAAGAGCGAGGCCGCAATGCCATCGGCAAATAATTTACCCTCGGGGCTTAGTTTGGCCTTGCCTCCATCGAGCAGGACTTGTCCATTGGCGACAAAGGGTTGCAGCTGCCGCTGGGTCTCTTGGGCTAGAGATAGGCCAAAATCATCCGCTATCTTTTGCAGGTCGGTGCCCCACATGGTGCGCAGCGACGTCATGATGTATTCGTTAAAACGATCGGCTAGCGTAAGTTCTTCGCGGGTTTCGGCCAGTTGACCATTGCCAAGTTGTGCCAGGTATTTGGCGTTGTTGGCAACATTCAAATAGCGGATATGTCCATCAAAGCCATGTGCCGATGGTCCGATGCCCAGGTAAGGAACGCCTCGCCAATAGTTGGTGTTGTGTACGGCATATTGGCCAGGCAGTGCATAGTTGGAAATTTCGTAATGTTCAAATCCGGCTTTTTGCAACGATTCTGACAGCATTAAAAACTGTTGCGCACTTTGTTCGTCGCTCAGGTCCTTTTGTTTGCCTTTTTGGATGGCATGGGCCAATGCGGTACGCGCTTCAACCGTAAGCGAATAAGCCGAAATATGTGGCGTTTGCAGTTCGAGGGCTTTATGGATATTGGCCTGCCATTTCGTATCGCTAAGCAGGGGATAGCCATAAATCAGGTCGATGCTGAGGTTTTCGAATCCAGCATCTTGGCTCCGTTTGATGCAGCTTTCGGCTTCTTCGGCATGGTGGGCGCGATTCATCCAAAGCAGGTCTTCTTCAAAAAAAGATTGGATGCCAATGCTGAAACGGTTAATGGGCAATTGCCTCAGCTCCTTCAGTTTTTGCGCGTTCAGGTCATCGGGATTAGCCTCTAAAGTAATTTCGGCATCGCTTGCTATGGCAAAATTGCTGGCCAGTTTTTCGAAGATCTGTTGCAACAAGGCGATGGGCAAAACCGATGGGGTGCCGCCACCAAAATAAATACTGCCTACCTGTTCGGTAATCCGGTCTTTCTTCAGGTCAAGCTCGGTACAGATGGCCTGAGTCATTTCCTCCACTTGCTTCAGAGAGGTGGTAAAATGGAAATCGCAATAGGTGCATGCCTTTTTGCAAAAGGGGATATGGATATAGATGCCGGCCATGGTACAAAGATAGCTTAAATTAAAGGCACGGCTACTTCAATTAGGAAAACAAAGGAATAAAGCCGTAATTTGCAGCCTGAAAGACCTTGTTAGCTTGGAATTTAGCATGTACAAAAAGATTTTAGGAATAATTGGCCTGCTTTGCCTTTGCGCTTTGTTGCCTGTTAGGGCCCAGCAAGTTCCCGTGCCTGCCGATAGTCTGCAAGAAGTGTTTCAAGCCAATGAGCTGGTTACAGCAGCAGTGCACGCCTTAGCGCTTGATA
>JBCNPG010000058.1:0-10113 GCA_039593445.1 Pedobacter sp. | reverse complement strand
AATGGAGATTCTATTCTGATTGCCAAAATGCCGGAAACTTTTGCCAATGTAAGAAGTAAAGGAGAACAGATTAATGCCGAAGATCTTGTTTTTGACGCCAATACCTTAATTACTCCAGCGGCAATTGGTTTTTTATCTTGTTTAGGAATAACAGAAATCACGGTTTACAGAAAGCCTAAAGTAGCTATTTTGGTTACGGGAAATGAATTGGTAAAACCTGGTAAAAAATTGCCAAAAGGGAAAATTTATGAAAGCAATTCTGTAATGCTGCAAGCTGCACTACAGACGATCGGAATTGATAAAATTAAGGGCCGAAAACTCGATACTAAGGTTGCTCTGGTCATAAGGCACCGTAATTGACGAAGCTTGGGTAATCGATTGGCTTAAAGGCGAATCTTTTTGCCCAATGGCTACCTCTTTATTGTTCACCAAGAGGTTAGTCAAGGCAACTTTTGGGCGGTAACGGTTCTTAATGATACGTTCCGGATAAAAAATAGATACGCCATTGATTCCGCCAAACACGATTTCGCCAGTGTTGAGACGTACGCCCGCTTGTGTAGAAAACTGACTGCTGATCAGCCCATCATTCGATGTGTAGCTTGTAATGCTCAAATTGTCTTTGGTAAAAGGAAGCTTTTGATTCCTAAATACGAGCTTATACAAACCCAGATCGGTGCTGATCCAAATATTTTTGAGCTCGTCTTCCAAAATGGCATGGATAACGTCGTCGCCCAAGCCCAAATCTTTGCTGATGGCATAAAAGCGGTTATTCTTTTGGTCGAAATAGTTGAGTCCGCCGCCCTCCGTACCTATCCACAACTGTTTTTTTGAATCGATAAAAAGTGTGGTGATATTGCTGTTACTGATCTGGTAGGGCTTACTGTTCTTGATTTTGCGATAAAGCTTGGTCATTTTGCCCAGCTTGACATCATAATAATTCAGGCCGTTTTGCGTGCCTACCCAAATGTTGTGTTGTTCGTCTTCCAACAGGGCGGTCACAAAATTATCGCTGATGGCCTGTCCGCCATTGGTACCTACATAGGTATCTTTCCGGAGCAATATGGGCGATTGGCCGTCTTGCAGCACATAGCGCAAGCCACCACCGTTCGTTCCGATCCATGCACCGTTGTTATAAGGCAAAATAGAAAGGATCAGGTTTTCGCTCAGCTTGCCGTCGCGCACCGGAAATTCATAGTATTTAAACTGCTTGGTGCTTTTGTTAAAAAGGCTCAATCCGTCAAGAGAACCAATCCACAAATTGCCTTTTTTATCATCGGCCATCGATTTGACGCCATTGCTTGGCCGGGCATTGTTTTTTGCCCCAATGGGATAGTACGAACTGGTTCTGGCTTTTCTGTCGATGTGGTTCAGGCCACCACCCGAAGTGCCCACCCACAAGGAACCGTCGCTGTCTTCCACGATGCCATTGACCAAAATATGGTTTAAACCGAGTTTATTGCCAATACGTTCGCCAATGTTCTGAAAGTTAGAGTTGCCTGCGTAATAGAAATTAATCACACCTGAAAAAGTGCCGATCCAAACACAGGCATTCTTGTCTTTCATGAGCGACCATATCGCGTCGTCGTTCAAACTGTTGTCGTTCAGCGGATCGTGCCTGTAATTAACGAACTTGTTGCTTTGCAGGTTGAGCGTACTCAAACCATTGCGCGTAGCAAACCAGATGTTGTTCCGGTCATACACCAAAATATCCTTGATCCAATCTGATGAAATGCTGTTGGGGTCGGCCGAAGAAAGGTACTTTTGAGCCGTGTTTTCTTTGGCATTGTATTTAAAGACGCCCGAAACCTCTGTACCGAACCACAAATTGCCGTCAAAATCCTGCCTGATCACCAAAATGCGCGATTTGGGCATCTCGTTCAGTCCGGCAAATACGGCAGGCAAAGCCAGGGTTTTTCCGGTTTCAGGATCAAATTTCTTCAACCCCGCCTTGGTGCCTGCCCAAATCTGATTGTTGCGGTCAACAAAAAGCGAGAAAATAGCACTGTTCCTGAATTCTGGGTCGTTCGGATCATGGTCAAGGTCTTCAAGCTTCAAGGTTTTGCGGTTCAGTTTTTTAAGGCCACCAAAAGTTCCGATCCAGAGATTTTTTTGATGATCCTGTACGATGGAAGAAATATAGTTTCTGCCGCCTTTTACCTCCCGAACATCAATGGCCGTAAAATTGTCGTCATTGCGGTTGTACAGGTTTACGCCATTGGCCGTGCCAATCCACAGGTTTTTGTCAACATCCTTAAAAAGAATGTTTACCCGGTTGTTGCTTAAGCTTTTAGGCTGTTTTTGATCAAATATGTAGGTTTTGAATTTATAGCCATCGTAGCGGGTCAGGCCTTTGAGGTTGCCGAACCAGATAAAGCCGTCATCGTCTTGCAAAAAGCTCGAAATCGGACTTTGTACCAGCCCTTCCTTGTACGAAAGATGCTTGAATTTGATGGGCAGCGACTGGGCATTCGCCAAAACAAGCGCCATGGCCCAAAGCAGCGCCAAAGAAAATATGTACCTGAAAGCCCTCAAAATTTCGTGTTGGAACACTAAATATATCCATTCTTTTTCCAAAATCAAAAAAAAGACCCTTTCAGGAATGCCTGAAAGAGCCTAAGGGATGATAGTAAAGATTGCGATAAGTTGGCTCACCAACCGTCGATTACCCCTCTAAAAGCACGGAATAGAATGTATCCCTCGAGGTTACCTTACTTGTATCGGTATCCTTTGCTTCTCAGCAAGGCTTCCAAGTAATAGTAGTCGGCGTAGTTGATCGGTACGTCGATCTCGCTTTTAGCCGGCAAATGGCCAGTGCTGTGCTCCAAGATAAACCCGTAGTTTTTGCCAATTGGCGAGCGGTAGCTGTTGGTTAAGCTGGCCAAAATCTGATCTGCCAGGTCCTTATATTTATTGGCTTTGCTGTAGTTGGCCAATTCGTAGAATGCCGAAGCGGTAATGGCCGCGGCCGAAGCATCCCTAGGCGCATTTGGGATATTTGGTGCATTGTAATCCCAGTAAGGCACCAAATCTTTGTTTTGGGTCGGATTATTCAAGATGAATTTGGCAATGGACTCAGCCTGCTTCAAATAAACCGGATTTTTGGTATAGCGGTAGCATAAAGTATAGCCATATAAGCCCCAAGCCTGTCCCCTTGCCCAGGCCGATTCGTTGCTGTAGCCTTGTGCCGTAAGCTTGTTGCGCACATTTCCGGTCAGCGTATCATAATCAATTACGTGCCAAGAACTGAAATCAGGGCGGAAATGGTTTTTTAACGTGGTATTGGCATGGGAAACGGCAATTTTATAGAACGAGGAATCGCCGGTCAGCTTCGTGGCTTCAAACAATAGTTCCAAGTTCATCATGTTGTCGATAATTACCGGATATTTCCACTTGTCGCCGTTGTGGTCCCACGATTTGATGACGCCAGCCTTGGCATTGAAGCGGGTAGAAAGCGATTTGGCCGCTTGGATGATGACGTCGCGGTAAGCCGGATCGCCGGTTAGGCGGTAGCCGTTGCCAAAAGGACAGTATACCATAAAGCCCAAATCGTGCGTACCTTTGTTAAACTGCTCTTTTTTGATGTCTTCGGTATATTTTTTAGCCAACTCGAGCCATTTTTTGTCATTGGTATACTGGTAAAAATACCATAACTCTGCCGGGAAGAAACCGCTTGTCCAATCTCTAGAAACTACCATTTTAAATTGGCCGTTTTCTACGGTTCGCGGCGAAACCTGGGCAGGTTTTATCTTTCTTGCCGAATCTACGTTCCTGATCAGTACATCGGTTTGCTTGGCCGCATCGGCAAAAGCCTTCGCTACGTTGACTTTCTGCGCCTGCACTGCCCCACAAACTGGGATCAATAAGGCAATTAGACTAGTTTTTAACTTCATAATTTATCGTTTTTTGTTTTCCTCTACTTGTTTCATGTACAATGATGCAGGTTGTAGTCCTGCCCCACTCTGTCCGTCCCATGCTGTTGCCGGCCTGCCTTTCAGCCTGCCTTCATAAGGCTTGGCTGCAAAGCCAATCACATAGTTTTTGCCGCTTACATAAGGATCTTGAATGGCCGCCCTGAAAGCCTTACAGTTCCAAAACACCTGGTTTACGCCAGCCCAGCCATGTCCTGTGCCCCAATTGCCACGGTCTTGACTGTTGATCTCACCATCGCTCACCACATTGTCGTACAAAGTGCCCATGGCCCAGCGGTGGTGCGGACCGATATCGGCTTTGGCTTTTTCGGAAACGCAGTTGTAGAATACGTTTGGCCCGCAAACCTTAGCGCCGGTTACATAATCGTGCCTGCCTTCTGAGGCGAAGCAGTTCATAACCAGATTCAATTGGCCATCGTTGTTAAACGAGTATCTTCTGCCTCCTTCGATCTTCGATTTGGGTGCCAGGCATCTGCTGTCTTTTACGGTAATCTGCTTGCTTTCGCCGCCCAGATTAACGCACGAATAACCAAAATAGCGGCTGGTTACCCCACTTACCCAACTATTTTCGATACGATTAAACGAAATGGCATCCCAGCCATGATCCTCATCGGTATCGTTGGCATACTCCGATTCTAACAACAAGTTCTCGATGCCTACTTCGGCAATTCGGCCTGCAAAAGTGTATTTATAAATTTCGCCACCGCCATATTGTTCTTCCATAGCCATCACAATGGGATTATCAATAAAAACAGTATGGCCTTTAATGGCCGTAATTTTACGTTCAAAATTGAAATTGTAATCGCTGGGCTTCCATTGTACCGTGTTGGCTTGGGCTTCGATCTGATCCATTTTTAAGTCGGAAATCCATTTTTGGGTACCCGGCCTGTACACCATGATGGCATCGCCCACTTTAAAACCAGAAGCATCGGCTACCTGAAAGCTCTTAGCCCCCAACGGCACATATTTATCGGTGATCTTAACCCTAGAATTAGGGATTTCTGTGGCTTTTCCCGTACCAGAGGCAATAATGGTTTTCCGTTGCCCCTTACCCGTAGCCATTAGCTTGGTTGCCTCTCCTTCTCCACGCAATACAATACCCCCTACCGAAATACGCAGGCTTCCCGGAATTTTATATTCGCCTTTTTGCAATAAAATAGCACCGCGGATGCCTGATGCATCAGCAGGCTTTTTAGCCAATTCGTCAATCGCATCCTGAATGCGTTGCTGGTCGTTTTCGCCAGTTGGCGAAAGCTTGGTAACCACAGCCACATTAGGGATGGCCTTTTCGTTCTGGTGATAGCCTACCCTACTGAAATCAGGAATAATGTTGCCTTGTTCGTCTGGAATATACTGTAATTTGCCTTTTTCGATTTTTAAGTATTTGGATTGCCAAGCCTGTTGCGGCGAAGTGGCAAAAATCAAAGAAAATAGACATAAGCATAACCAAGCTTTTCTGAGATGGATTTCTGTTCCCCGATTAAACAAAGCCAGAATGGCCAGTTCCGCTTGACGGACTTCTTTAACTAACTTCATCTTATAACCAAATTAAAGGGTGCCTAATTGGCAAATTCCTGATCACTTCTTCTACGGTTGGTTTTAAATCCAGGCTTTTCCAGGTATTGAACCATGCCTGGTTTTTGTAATGGTTGGCACCAAAAACCAAAAACGGCTGTGCCACCGGCCAATTTTCCCAAAACATGATATCGGGTTTTAGGGTCCATTTGCTTTTATCGGCTACAAAAGGATAAAGAAATTCTATTCCCTTTCTGATCGATTTGCCATCGGCAGTTTCAAATTGCCACAGGTTGTCTTTTGGGGTTGATAAAATCTGGCAAACCATGACCATGGCGTCTAGGTTAAAGATCGAATAGCCATAGGCCTTGGTGCGTTCCAGTTCCAACGGAAAGCTGCCGTTTACCGCCATTTGGTTTGGCAACAACACGGTTTTATAACTGGTCCGAAGTGAATCGAGCATGACCTGGTCATTACACAGCTTGGCAAATGAAGCCACTTGCATGGCCCAACAGGTACTGTGGTTGTTTTTCGAATTTTTCTCGGCCCTGCCGTTTTTGCTGGTGTTGAGCCAAAGGATATAATCGGCAAACCACTTTTTAATGGCATTGGTTGTAGCGGCATCGAATGCTTTGGCTTTTTCCATCACCAACATGCCTTGTGCTACTTCCATGAGGTGGATGGTATCGATAATGCCCCAGCTCCGCCCGGTAGAAGAACCTTTTACGGCCTGGGCAAACGACAGATTCGGGTTCATCAGCGTTTCCTGGTCTACAAACCACGCCTTTAAATGCAGGAGTGCTTGTTGCGCATATTTTTCATCGCCGGTAATTTTATAGGCCGATGCCAAAGCGCCAATAATGGTACTGAAACGGATCATGGCTTTGCGATGCGCCACAAAATTATTCGGGTTGGTTTCGCCGTCGCGGTTAATGTATGGCCCGTCCGGATTTTTCGGGTTTGGCCAAAAGTAATCAGCTTCTGAAAAGAAATCGTGTTTGCCACCAGCACTTCTCGGCGAGCTTTCGGCCGTTACCGTAATGGGCTGCTGCTGCATGGCCCAAGCTGCTTCTTTCAATACCTGCGCTTTGAGCACAGCGGTTGCTTGTTGGGCAATAGACGTTTTTTGGGCAAACGTATGAACGCCCATTACCGCCAGTATGATAAACAATAGGGATGATTTTTTCATTAGTTCAAGCTTAAAAATACGGTCGGCATGCCCTTCGACTGCACGCCCACTAGGCTTTTGCCGTTATTGGTCTTTACCTTGATGATGGCCCTTCCATTGTACAATTGCACTTTAGATGAACCGCTAGAAGTGCCTTGATCCTTAATCAGTTCTCCATCGCCAACCAGGCTAAAAGCCACTTGGTTTACGGCATCAAGGCACAATACTTTTTGGGCGTCGAATAATTTCGCCTCCAAAGTAACTACGCCGTCTTTTTCGTCTATTTTCTCCAAAGTCAATTGGGCAGGCTTGCCCCATTTATCGGTTTGGTATTCTTGTACGATTTCGTCTGTTACCGTTATCTTGCCTTTTTTAGCCACAACCTTGAAGGCATATTTGCCTTTGCCCATCGGCACGAGCCAACGCAAGCCAGCAGCCGGAAAGTCCTGGCTGTTTCTTTTCTTCACGCCAAAGCTTTTGCCATTTACAAAAAGTTCGGCTTCGTCGCAGTTCGAGTAAACCTTCACCATTTTTTCTTCGCCTTCGGCACCCCAACGGATGGGCCACGTATGCCCATAAATATGGGCCATCGGTGTATTTGTCCAATAGGATTGGAAAATGTAAAAAGCCTCTTTTTTGGTAAAATCGCGTTCAATTACCCCTTTTTGGTTCACGTAAGGCACCGGATTTTCTGGCCTGATGGGTGTAGAAAAATCCTTAAATGGCCAATAAGCCGTACCGCTGAGCCAAGGCATGGTTTCCTGCTCTTTCAAGTGCCAGTCGATGAGGTTGGCTATATAGCTTTCGCTCCAATCGCCGTCTTTGCTTACGCGCGCTGCGCCACCATATAGCGATGCATCGCCTGCGCGCTCGTCGGCGCCACCGCCTTTTTTGATTTTGCTCAAGGCATTATCCGGATTTTCTGAATGCCTGCGGGCATGGCTGTCGCCCCCCCACTCGACGTGCAAAAAGCGGTCAGATTTGTTAAACTCGTCTTGCGAAACCTGTTTGTACTCGGTATAATCGCCACGGTACCAGCCTGCCCAAATTGACGGCGAATACACATCTACAATATCGCGACAGAAATCGCAACGGCGGATGGCTGTATTTCTGGAAGGATCTAATTTGTGCGACAAATCGTTCAGTTCTTTCATGAAAGTCCTGATTTTTTGCTGGTCGAATTCGTTAAAATCGCCAGGCCAGTCGTTTTCGTTGCCCAAGCCCCAAATGATGATTGAGGGATGGTTATAATGCTGCTCGATCATATTGGTCAGCATTCTTTTGGCTTGTTCCTGGTAAACCGGGCCTCCTAAGCCACCACGGCACCAAGGAATTTCTTCCCACACCAAAATACCCAAACTGTCGCACAAATCGAGTACGATGCGCGATTGCTGGTAATGCCCCAAACGGATGAAGTTAACGCCCATTTCTTTCATCAGCTTCATTTCGGTAACAATCATCTCTTCGGTCATAGCCGCCGCCACACCCGCATGATCTTCGTGTCTATGCGTACCTCGCAACAACAAGCGCTTACCATTGAGCATAAAAGGTCCTTTCTTGACAAACTCAAAATTGCGGAAACCCACTTTTTCGGTCATCACCGAAGTTTCGCCATTGGCTGTAATGCTTAGTTTGACTTCATATTGCTGTGGCAAGTCTGTAGACCATAATTTGGGCGATTTGAGCGCAGTTTCCCAAAGCAATTCATCACCTTTGAATGTTGGCAATACCTTGTTCCAATCGGCTACTGCCTTGCCGTTCGGATCGGTTACACTGATCTTAAACGTCGCCTCTTTTAGCATATCCGGGTTCAGCAATCTTGCTTTTACGGTCAATTTGCCCAATGTTCCCTTGGCATCAACCGTGGCATGGGCAAATAGTTTATCGGCGCTGAGCTGTGGCGTATAAACGAGATTGAGGTAGCGGTAAAGTCCGCCATACACATTAAAATCAGACAGGTTGGAAGGAATCATTTCCAAATCGCGCGAATTATCGCAACGGATAATTACAGGCACCTTTCCTTTGAACTGCCCCTTAAACAAAGGCGATTGTTTGAATTTCTCTACGGCATCGGTAATATCTGCCGTCCATTCGTCATAGCCACCCACATGTTCGGCTACTTTAGTGGTATAAATGTATACCTGTGTTTTTTGTCCAGCCCCCTCAAAATGAAGCAAAGTCCTGCCTTTGGCATAAGGATTAGCCACTTCGATATGGGTACGGTACCAACCTGGCCCCTGATAGTAATTCACATCGGGATCTACGGCATCGGTGGCATTAAAGCAATGTGGCAGGCTCACTTTTTGCCAATAAGGCATTTCTTCGGGGTTGCCCACTTTTACTGGACGCACGGCTTCCCAAACGCCTCCCAAGTCTTCTTTTACAAATTCCCAGTTGTTGATGAGTCGTTTGGAAGTTTGCGCCTGAAGCAACAAACTTATTCCCAAGAGGTTAATTAAGAGTAAGGCAGCTGATTTTTTGAACATATTTATTTGAAACTTTTGGTAATCTGATCTAATAGGTAGTTTTTGCGGTCTGAGCTGTATTCCCAAAACATTACGCCACCCAGTTTATTTTGGAGTACGTACTCGCATTTGTTGGCCACCGACCATTCGTTGTCGTAGGTGATGTATTGCTTGGTTTCGGCATTGAACAGGTAGGGCGCCTTGGCATCTTCGTCTCTGTATTCTATAAAGCCTTTTTTGTTGATAAGGCTATCTTTCATGTAAGTATATCCTCTGCCATAGGTATTGCCCGAGCCCAACACCGTATCGCCCAGGCCCTTTTGTGCCGTTGGCGCCAATTTGAAGTTACGACCGTAAAAAGCTATTCCCATCACGATTTTGGAAGCCGGCACCCCGGCCGCAATGTAGGCTTTGATGGCTTTATCGGCTGAATTTTCTGATGGCGAAGTTTTAGAACCGTACAAGTTGGTATGATGGCCGGCCTGCTTCCACGAATAATAATCGTATGTCATGAGGTTGATGTAATCCAAGTATTTGGAGGCTTTACCCATTTCGGTATTATTCAGAAACGATGGAAAACCGCCAGTAGCCGTGGTAAGCAGCTTCTTTTTGCCTGTTTCCTTTTCCAGCACGTCGAGCTCTTTTCTAATGGCTTCAAACATCAAGGTAAAGTTCTGTTTATCTTCCGCACGGTATACATTGCCCTCTTCTCCTGGCATTCCCGGGTATTCCCAATCGATGTCTACCCCATCCAGTTTGTACTTGCGGATGATATCCACTGCACTTGTGGCAAAACCTTTGCGAAGCGAATCGGTCAATACCGCGTTAGAGAAATTCTCGCTCCACGACCAGCCCCCGATCGAAATCAGGATTTTCAGGGCTGGATTTTTCTGCTTCAGTGTATTTAAACGGGCAAAATTGGTGGTATCTGTTTTGAGGTTTTGCAGAAAAGCCTTGTTGTCTTTTACGTTCACAAAAGCATAATTGATGTGCGTGAGCTTCTCTGCCGCAATTTGGCTCGGATCTACCAAGCCAT
>JBCNPG010000577.1:0-2500 GCA_039593445.1 Pedobacter sp. | reverse complement strand
ATCGTGTCGTCGGCCAAGGTGCCCGAAATAAAAATCTCGGCCAGTTCCTGAGGCGCGGTATCAACCAATTTCAGCTGCATTTTATAGGTACATCCCTCGATAGCGGCTACGGCCGCCACCAGTTTCTTCCTGATCGATTCGTTTTCAAGGATTTCTGCCAACAGATTTTGTACTTCTACAACCGCTTGCGAATTGTGAAACTGCGGGTCGTTCGGCTTGAAGAAAGCCCGGTTGGCTGCTGCAGAATCGATATGTGCCAATTTGCCCTTGATCTTTTCCGGATCCAGAAAATACATGAGCAGCTTTACATAGTAATCGTATTCGCCTTTGCGGATGGTATCGAGGTGCACGATATCTTCAAATAGCCAATCCTGTGCCTTTGAAGGGACTACTTTGCCCAAACCGCTATCGGGACTATGGATCAGCAATTTACGGAGCCTGCCGATTTCTGTATTTACCTTTACCCTGAAATTTTCGTTCTGTACGCTCATATTTTGGTCTGTATAATGCAAAGCTATCAGATTTTTTGATAAAGAAAAGTCACAAGATATGAAGCCATGTCAATTGGTTGAGGCCTAGGCTGCTGTTAAGGCTTGACCGAAAAATCCAAAACAGTTTGGTTAAACAGAGACGGATTTTCTTCGGGAACGAAGTGGGTCTGGCTGCTTCTGCCGATGAGCTGGGTGCGTGGTTCTAAAATCAGGTCTTTATATACAGGGTAGATTTTTTAAAATGATGGTGGAATTATGTTGTTTGGATGGAAGCGGAGTAATTCATAAATAAATTATCTCTTTTGCCAGTTGATTTGGGCTTGTCCTCTTTCAGCTTTACGCTTTATTCGCTATTTTTGGGCATGAATTTTATCATTACCGAAACGCTGAAGGCTATTAAAGAACTTTACAACGAAGAAGTTGCCGAAAGCGTAATCAACCTGCAAGAAACACGTAAGGAATTTGAAGGACAAGTAACTATTGTTGTTTTTCCGATTGTTCGATTCTCTAAACAATCGCCCGAAGAAACCGCAAAGGCCATTGGCAATTACTTGGTAGAGCGGGTAGAAGTGGTGAGCGGTTTCAATGTGGTAAAAGGATTCCTGAACCTGAGCATTGCCGATAGCTATTGGCTCAATTTGCTGAACAACGATTTGTTGAGTGCCGATTTTGGCCAGATCAAACCGAACGGCAAAAAAGTTATGGTCGAATATTCCTCGCCAAATACCAACAAGCCCTTGCATTTGGGCCATGTGCGCAACAATTTGTTGGGTTATTCGGTAGCCGAATTGTTAGGTGCCGCAGGTTATGATGTGATCAAGGTAAACCTAGTTAATGATAGAGGCATCCATATCTGCAAATCGATGCTGGCCTGGCAAAAATGGGGCAATGGCGAAACGCCAGAGAGCGCCGGTCTAAAAGGCGACCACTTGGTGGGTAAATATTATGTGGTGTTTGATAAGGAGTACAAGAAGGAAATAGAAGCCTTGGTGGCTCAGGGACAAACAGAAGATGAAGCCAAGAAAAATGCGCCATTGATCAAGGGAGCGCAACAAATGCTGTTGGCCTGGGAAGCTGGCGACGAAGCGGTTATTGCGCTTTGGAAAAAAATGAACGGTTGGGTTTACGATGGTTTTGAGGTTACCTACAAAAAGCTGGGTGTAGATTTTGATAAATATTATTACGAAAGCAATACTTACCTGCTAGGCAAAGACACCGTGGAAGAAGGTTTGGCCAAAGGCGTTTTCTTTAAAAAAGAAGATGGCTCGGTTTGGATAGACCTCACCGCCGAAGGTCTCGACCAAAAATTGGTGTTGCGTGCCGATGGTACTTCCGTTTATATTACCCAGGATTTGGGTACAGCCCAAATGAAATACGACGATTTCCACATGGACGAGTCGATTTACGTGGTGGGGAACGAACAGGACTACCATTTCAAGGTGTTGTTTCTCATTTTGGAGAAACTAGGCAAGAGCTGGGCTAAAGGATTGCATCACCTGTCGTACGGTATGGTTGATTTGCCAAGTGGCAAAATGAAGAGCAGGGAGGGTACGGTGGTAGACGCCGACGACCTGATTGCCGAAATGATTGATACCGCCCGAGAAAAAACCGAAACATTGGGCAAAACCAATGATTTTACCGAAGAAGAGAAAACAAAGCTGTACAGCCAAATAGGCTTGGGCGCCCTGAAATATTTCCTATTGAAGGTGGAACCTAAGAAGCGCTTGTTGTTTGATCCTTCCGAGTCGATTGATTTTCAGGGTAACACAGGTCCATTTATTCAATATACGCATGCCAGGATCAAGTCGTTGCTGAGCAAGGCGAATTACCAACTAACTGCCGATAGCGCTTTATATAATGTTGATTTGGCACCTACCGAATTGGAAATGATCATGCTGTTGGCCAAATATCCTGAAGAATTGGTGAATGCCGCCAAAGCATACAGCCCTGCGTTTATGGCAAACTACCTTTACGAGGTGGCAAAGTTGTTCAATAAGTTCTATCATGAA
>JBCNPG010000576.1:0-2510 GCA_039593445.1 Pedobacter sp. | reverse complement strand
GTGTTAGCACCAAACCAACCTATAAATTAATCGCCGCCCTGAAAACCGGGAGCCTTGAAACACCGTTCATCGAATTTCCGGCTGATAACAACGGCAGTGCCACGACTTTAAATCTTACCCAAAAGCAACTAGACGATGCCTTAAAGGCTAAAGCGGTTGCTGATGGCGTTAAAGTTGACTTGATTTGGGCTATTCAGGCTACCAATGGCTCCGTAAAAGTAAACACAGCGACCATGAACATCTCCATTACGCGTATGGGCGATGGTGTAAGCAATTTCCTGCTTTATGGTCCGGTTTCTTCCAGTACGCCTGTGGTGATCAATCCAAATTCTACCACAGATTTCCTAAACTTCAAGTGGCAAAAGGCCTTCCCGGGCGTTGCCGCCAATGCGGTGAAATACCAGGTAAAGTTTGTGGCTAAAGGAGGCAATTTCAATAATCCGATATTCACCTACACTTCCAACAATTCAGGGCTTGATTCTGCCTTGGCTGTAGGCTATAAAGATATCAGCGACAAACTAACCGCTGCTGGCTACTCCGACCAAGCTACACCAGTTGCCTTACAATGGACTGTTGAAGCGACTTCGGGCAACTTCAAGAAAACCGCCGATTATGTAAACGATTTGGTGATTACCCGTGAAGTTAAAATGTTCTTGGTAGGTGGCGATACACCTGCTGGCTGGACTGCCGAAAATGCGATCCAAATGATCCCTGATGCTGCAAACCCAGGCACCTTCTACATTTATGTAAAACTGAATGCCGGAAATGGGGGCTTGAAATTCCTGAACCAGCAACAATGGCCAGGTGGCAGCTTAAATTCATCTGATTGGGGCATGAAACCTGGGTCGCCAGGCGATGCCTTGGTGGAGAATGAGGTGAACATTGAAAACTATGGGCCAAGCGGTGTTTACCGTGTGACCTTCGATCAGAAAAACCTGAAATACTATGTACAAGCCGATCATGGTTTAATGGGCGCCGTGGGTTCGGCAACCGCAGCGGGCTGGAATCCACCTAACATTTTCCCTAGCCAAGCCCTATCGCTCATTGCTACAAATAAATTCTTGGGCTTTGTAAGTTTAACTAGCGGACAAGAATGGAAATTGATTGACGGCAATGCCTGGGGCAATGGAAGCGTTTCAGGCTCAAGAGACTATGGCAAGGGCACTACTGACGGCTCAATGCTCGAAACCGGCGAATCAAACTTCTCATTTACAGGAACTACTGGTCTTAAGCGTATTGTTTGGGATGGTACCGACATCAAAAACCTGAAATATTCGGTAACCGACGGCACCGTATTCCTCATAGGCAATGCAACTGCAGGCGGATGGGATAACTCTCCTGGCAACGCAGCCTTGCCAGCCATGACCTACCAAGGCAACGGCAAGTGGACAGTAACCGCCAATCTGGCTGTAGGCGAGTTCAAGTTTATCTTTACCAAAGGCAACTGGGATTACAACTATGGTGGTGCGGCAGGTGTTATTGCTGAGGGTGGTGCCAATATTGGCATTACTGTGGCAGGCAATTATACCGTGGTTCTAGACGAATACAACAGAACCTATACCCTGACCAAAAACTAAAAAAAACATAAGACTTCTGCAAAAGCCTTCCGAAAATTCGGGAGGCTTTTTTAATGATTAACACCGCCACATACCAATTGAGATTACAGTCTGTTTCGGCCCCAAATAGTGTATAAAATACACTTTATGAAAAATCGATGTTTTAACTATAGATTCAAATATTTAACATCAAGGAATTGTTAAGGAATAAAAAACTCAATTTTAATTTTTTATTTCAAAAAAGGCACATATATTGGTAGACTTTTTTTACCAATTTACTAAACTAAAAAACAAAAAATGATAGTTATTGCAGATGGTGGATCAACCAAAACCAATTGGTGCCTGATCAATGAAGCCGGAAGAAAAATCCATTTTAACACCGAGGGTTACAACCCTTATTTTTCTAAAGGCGATTACATCGAAAGCTCCCTGAGAAATTCTTTGCCCGATCATTTGGAAGCCGAAAAATTAACAGAAGTTTATTACTACGGAGCGGGCTGTTCTACCGATGCGAACAAAAAAATCGTTGCTGATGCCATGCAAAAGGTTTTTGTGAATGCGAAAATCAATGTTGGACACGACTTACTGGCTTCTTGCCGTGCACTTCTGGGCGATGAGGCAGGCTTTGCCGCCATTTTGGGTACCGGCACCAATACTTGTTTGTATGATGGCAACGACATTACGCTGAATATCGATTCGCTGGGCTATTTCCTTGGCGACGAAGGCAGCGGCAGCTACATCGGCAAGCGCATCCTGGCCGACTACATGAAAGGCTATATGCCTAAAGGATTAAGAGAAAGCTTTTACGACAACTATGCCTTAACCAACGAGGACATTTTCGACCACATCTACAACAAACCGCTTCCTAACCGTTTCTGCGCCGGCTTTAGCAAGTTCATTTACGATTTCAAGGAAAGCTACGAAGATTATACCACCTCGGTTGTTGATTATGGC
>JBCNPG010000575.1:0-2510 GCA_039593445.1 Pedobacter sp. | reverse complement strand
GCCTTTAGCTTCGCATTAAAAAGCAATAGGAAAATGAAAAGCAGGTAACGCATACCTACAAAGCTACAATAATCTTAGGCTATTTTTTCTTGGCCCTGCCTAAATTTACTACGGCTCCAACACTGAACACCGAATTGCCTGCATTGAGGAATTTCCTGCTTTTTTGGCCAAAATTGCTGCCACTGGTGTATTGGAGCTGTACTTCGTCGCTCAAGATCATACGGGTAAAAAATACGGGTTCCAAGAAAACATTGTCTTCATTGGCCTGCTTGACACCGTTACGGAAAAAGTCGTTGGTTTTTATAAAGCTCATCCGCAAGGCGGTACCATAATTAAGCGCAAAATTTACGCCGAACAAACGTAATTTGTCTTTTTTCTTGGAGCTGTAGTTTACCTGGATAAATTGCTTGTCGTATTTGGAATCGTAAAGATCTGTACTCAGCAAAACCTTATTTGCGTCAAACTCCCTAAAGAGCCTATGGCTTTTGCCACTGCCAACTCCGGCATAGATTTCGAGGATACGGTTATTGTCTGGCCCAAAAGTATCAAAATAGCCTGCGCCAAATTCGATCATTTTGTGCTTGATGTCCTTTTTCGTGGCTTCGTTGTTCATGTAGGCACCGTTGGCCAATACGGCAAAGTGATTGCTAACGGCATAAGCCGAATTGAAGTTGACATTGCCTTTTAGCGAAATATGGGCTCCGGCCGCAATTTCGCCCTTCGTGGTCAGCATTGGCGTATTGGGTACGCTTGGCATATAGATGGAAGAACAGCTGCTCAGCGCGAGCGGGGCTAGGGCTAAGATAAGGTAGAAGTATTTCGTCATTTGTCTTTTTTAACAGCAAACGACAAACAAATATTGTGCTAAAGGGAGCCAAATTGTAAATAAAAACTTTTTTATTGCTGCTCAACCAAAGTGATGTCTTTTGCTTACTCTTTTTCAAAAACCAGCTTCATCAGCTCCATCATCCGCTTAAATTCGGGGTGTACGCCTGCTTTCAGCTCGATTTGCTGTCCGGTTACCGGATGCGCAAAGGCCAGTTGACTGGCATGCAGCAACATGGCGGTCATTGCAAACTGTTCTTTAAAAAAGCGGTTCTGCTTGTTGCAGCCATGGGTCCGATCGCCAATAATGGGATGGAAAATATGTGCGAAATGCTTGCGTAATTGGTGCATGCGTCCGGTTTTTGGCGTAGCTTCTACCAAAGAGTACCTGGAAGTGGCATGTTTGCCAAAGGCTACATCTATTTCGGCGCGTTGCAGGGTTACAAAAGAAGTAAAAGCATCTTGCATCGTCCCGTTTTCCTTGGCCAATGGATAGTCGATATCCAACTGATCGGGTGCATACCCTCGTAAAATAGTCAGGTATTTTTTGCTCACCTCACCTTCCATAAACTGTTTGTGCATAGCTATTTCAACTTCTTTTTCGAAGGCAAACAACAACAAACCACTGGTTTTCCTATCCAAGCGGTGCACCGGACTTACTTGTTGGCCAATTTGATCCCTCAACAGCTGCAGGGCAAATTCCGTGGCGTCGTTGGCTATTTTGGAACGATGCACCAATAGCCCGTGTGGTTTATTAATGGCTATCAAATGTTCATCCTGATACACGATTTCTAACATCTGGCGAAGATAAGGATTAAACAAACAAATCGGCCCCTAGCCGAAAGGTATTGCAATGTGCATCTACAATGACCTTAATGTCTTCAGAATAGCCACCACCCATGCTTACCTGTACCGGAACTTGGTGCTTTATGCAGGCTTCAAAAACCAGCTGGTCGCGTTCCTTGCAGGCTTTTTTGCTCAGGGCTAATTTTCCCAATTTGTCGCTGGCCAGTACATCTACCCCAGAGAGGTAAAAAACGAAATCGGGTTGGTGCCGGCTAAACACTTCGTCGAGCGCCGCTTTTAGCTTCGACAAAAACTCTTCGTCGCCAGTGCCATCGGCCAAAGCAATATCCAGGTCGGATTGTTCCTTCCTAAAGGGGAAATTCTTATCGCCATGCATCGAGAATGTAAATACACGGGGTTCTTTGGCAAAGATTTGTGCGGTGCCATTGCCTTGATGAACATCTAAATCGATAATTAATATACGTTTAGCCAACCCCTTATTCAACAAATAATTAGCCGCAATGGCTTGGTCGTTCAGCAAACAGAAGCCCTCGCCCCAGTTGCTGCCTGCATGATGCGTTCCGCCGGCTACATTAAAAGCAACTCCATGCTGTTGGGCAAAACCGGTTCCATCAATGGTTCCCTGCGCTATCCTGATTTCGCGTTCTACCAATTGGGCAGTTAATGGAAAACCTATCCGCCTTTGCTCTTTCGGAGGCAAGGTCAGCTCTTTCAGCTGTTGCCAATAAGCGTTATCGTGGGTAGCCAGGATTATTTCTTCGGCCAAAGGTTCCGGCGCAAAAAGATTATATTCGTTAATGGTGCCTTCGTGCAACAACTGCGCTGGTATCAGCTCGTATTTGAGCATCGGAAACCGATGTCCAGCCGGAAGCGGATGT
>JBCNPG010000574.1:0-2544 GCA_039593445.1 Pedobacter sp. | reverse complement strand
ACAATGCCAAGCAGACCTGCTGTGGCCAACCCGCTTACAATGCAGGGTATTGGGAGCAGGCCAAAGAAATAGGCAACAAGTTTTTAAATGATTTTTCTGAAAGCAATTACATCGTAGCGCCATCGGCTTCTTGTGTAGGCATGGTTAAAAATGGCTATAACGATTTGTTTACCAATACGATTGTGCACAACAAATGCCGCAGTATGCAATCGAATATCTTCGAATTGTCTGATTTTTTGATCAACGTGCTCAAACGCGATTATTTTGGTGCCGAATTGGAAGGCAGGGCGGTTTACCACGATTCGTGCAGCGGCCTGCGCGAATGCAAGATCAAAGCAGAGCCAAGGCAATTGCTGGCCAAGGTTCATGGCCTTGAGATGCTCGAAATGAAAGATACCGATATGTGCTGTGGCTTTGGCGGAACCTTTGCCGTTAAGTTCGACGCCATTTCTTCGGCCATGGCCGAGCAGAAGGTAAACAATGCGCTTGAAATGGAAGCCGATTACATCATTTCTACCGATTTGTCGTGCCTCATGCACCTGGATGGTTATATCCAGAAAAACAATATTCCGTTAAAAACGATGCACATAGCCGATGTACTGGCCAATGGCTGGTTGGATTATTAAGGCAACTGCTGAAAGCGAAACAAAAACTTATCTTTCAGGCTTAAGCATTAAAGTTCGCTGAACTCTTGCATCAATCTTGGTCTTGTAACAGAGATGTTCTAAAGAAATTAACTTTTTTTAACACTAATTGTCTAAAAACAACGATAAATTTGTGCGATATAAAAAGAGTAAAATAATATTCAATGAAAAAGATTCTGATTGCCTTTGTCGGCTTGTTTACGCTTGCTCTAACAGCTCAGGCACAAAAAAAATCTGGTGCGATACAGTTTGAAACTACTTTAGATCCTGCAGCCATGGCTTCTGCCAATGGCATACAATTAAGCGAGGAAATGAAGGCACGTATGCCCAAAGCAGTAAAAACCAACTTCGAACTCCTGTTTACGGCAACCAATGCCAGTTATATGCCTGTTGAAGATACTGAAGACAGCAATGGTGGCGGAGGCGGCGGAGGCATGGGCCGGATGATGATGCGTTTTGGCGGTGCCGGAGGCGCAAGAGAATACTACTATTCTTTCGCCGATCAAAAACTGACCGAAGTTTTCGATCTGATGGATACCACCTATGCCATGCCTAGCAAGCTAACCGTGGCTTTGGGCAACCAAAACTTTAACATGGGCAACAGACAGAACAATAACGCCAATGGTGCTGCGAGTAGCAGTGCCGTTCAGTTTTTGCCGGTTCCTCCAACCCAAGAAATAGTTAAAAGCGATGAAACCAAAAAGATTTTAGGCTTCAATTGCAACAAGGTTATCGTAAAAACAATCCGCAAAGCCAAAGTGCTTGATGTGGAGAGAGATATTGTTGACGAAACCGCTTTGTGGTACACCAATGAGTTGGGCTTTAATTTTTCGCCAAATCCTAACTTGTGGACGGAAGGTGCGGTATTGGCTATCGAAAACAAAGGCAATAGCACTTTGGCTAAAAGCATCGAATATAGAGGCGTAAGCAGCAAAGATGTAACCGCTCCTAAAAAAGCACTTCCAATTACTGCCGAGCAATATAAGGCAAAAATGGAAGCCATGATGAAAAGATTTAGCGGAGGCCAGGGCAGGCAAGGTGGTGCAGCAGGAGGCCAAGTGAGAAGCATCGTCATCAACTAGATTTTATACCATCCATAAATAGTTTAGAGCCCTCGGATTTTTCCGGGGGCTTTTTTTAGTTAACCTTAATGTTCCTATGAAACTTAATCTCTACAAATCACTAGTATTTCTTTTTATCTTTAGTTTTTCGTTAGGTTTTATTGCTTGTAAAAAAGGCAAGGAAGAGCCGGATCAGCCAACACCGTCCGAAGTTCCCACAGGTCCAGCGCCTATTATTGTATCGCTATCGTCAAATACGGGTAGCTTTGGTGACTACCTGACAATTGAAGGCAGTAATTTCTCCTCCATTACAACAGAAAATATCGTTAAAATCAACAATAAGGAGGTTTACGTTCATCAATCAACTTCCAACAAAATTCTTTTTGCCGTGCCAAAGGGCGTGGGTAGTGGCCAGTTAACTGTAACTGTAAAAGGGAAAACGGCAACCTATCCTAATTTCACCTATGTTAAAGGACTTTTGGTATCGAGGTTTATTGGTGATGGAACCGTGGGTTACCTTGATGGAACCGGAACAGCTGCCAAACTAGGCGTTTCGAATTACACTCACCTTTTAATCGATCAAGACGATAATATATATTCGAATGACGTGTCTGATCTTATCCGGAAAACCACTTCTAATGCTGTGATTACTACTTATGCAGGTGGCTCTGGTGATGGAAAACCACTAGATGGCCCGATTTCTACTGCTCGTTTTGCTACTATTATGGATTTGGCTATCGATAAACAAAAGAATATCTACCTAACTGAAGAAGGAATGATGAGTAGCTCATTGAGGAAAATATCTTCAAATGGAACTGTTTCTACCCTCTTAAAAAATG
>JBCNPG010000573.1:0-2550 GCA_039593445.1 Pedobacter sp. | reverse complement strand
CCTTGCCAAATTCGATGGCTTTGTTAACCACGGCCATGCTGGCGGTATTTTCGGTTACCGTAGCAATGGTTTCAATCATTGAGAGCATAAAACCCTTAATGCCATAGCCATATAATGACAGGTTTCTGATCTCTACCTTGAACAGCTCTGATGCTGTGCTGTGCATGGGCAGGTAATCTTGCAACAGGGCACAGAATTTGTCTTCGGCCTCTCTAAAATATGGTTCATTAACCCAAAGGGTATCGTCGGCATCAAATGCGATGACTTGGATGTTTTTCATGTTGTTGGTGCTTTTTAGCGCCGTAAATTTAGAGATTTCGGTTTACAATTGACAGTTTTCGGTTGGCAGTTTACAGTTAAGGCTGCGAATAAGGGGTGTCCTTGTGTGTCTTGCTTGGCAGCAATTTACTACTTGACCTGGCGCATCAAAAAATTATTTCGGAAGTTTTAATTTTTCCAACAAACGGTCCTTATGCGTGTCGCTTACCGGAATAAGCTGGTTGTTGATGGCTATCCGGCCACGTTCGATGAAGCTGATTTTATCTAGCGAAATGACATAGGATTTGTGTACGCGCATAAACTGCTCGGCGGGCAATTGGTCTTCCAGCGATTTCATGCTCTGCAAAGTAAGCAGTTGTTCGGTTGGGGTATGGATTACCACGTAATCGCGGGCACCTTCGAGGTAATAGATATCGTTCAGCGCCACCTTAACCAATCGATAATCGGTTTTGACAAAAATAAACTGGTTGACCAGTGGCGTAGCATTTGAAGGCAGATTTGGACTAACCAAGCTATTGAAACGTTCCTGTGCTTTTTCTATAGCCAACCAAAAACGTTCGAAAGTAATAGGTTTTAATAGGTAGTCGACCACGTGATGGTCGTAACTTTCGAGGGCATATTCGCTATAGGCTGTAGTTACAATAACCATGCTCTTTTTTTGGAGGATTTTCATAAACTGCATACCCGATAACTCCGGCATCTGCATATCTAACAAAACAAGGTCTATAGTTCCATCTTTGGCCAAAGCGAGTGCGGTTAAGGGATCCGACGTTGCCTTAACCAGTTTTAAGCCAGGTGTTTTGTCAATGTAGTCGCTCAGTAAGGCCAAGGCCAGGGGCTCGTCGTCAACTACCAAACAATTCATCGTTTTTTCCAAATTATTCATGTAGTTTCATCTGTAGCGCTATGGTGTATTGGGTATCCGAATCGGCAATGTGCAAAGTTTGCTGGTTTGCATAGATCAGTTGCAGTCGTTTTTTTACGTTTTCCAAGCCAATGCCTCCGGTTTCGTCTTTGTTAAAGTTACCCTTTTTGTTGCTGACCTTAAAATTAAGCACCTGACCTGCCAGTTTCAGCTCAATTTGCATAGGTATTGTTGCATCTTTCAGGTCGCCATGTTTAAAGGCATTTTCTACAAACGGAATGAGGGTTAAGGGGGCTATTTTTAAGGCGCAATCTGAAGGAACATTTATTTTTATCTGATAGGCTGGCTTAAAGTCATAGCGCATCAGTTGCAGATCGATGAAATTGTGGAGGTATTGCACTTCCTTAAGCAGGGGTACCCACTCTTCCTTTTCGTAAAGCATATAGCGCAGCAGCTCGGAAAGTTTGCTGATGGAACCCAGAGCCTTGTCGGAACCCTGATAAACGAGGGTATATACATTGTTTAGGCTGTTGAACAGAAAATGGGGATTAATCTGCGATCGCAAAAAAGAAAGTTCCGACTGTCGGTTTTGAAGCAAAAGTTCGTGCTGTTTTTTCTGGTTATAAGTTGAAAGCTGGATAAAGAAGAAAACTATGCCGAAAATACTGTAATAGATGGTGAAATAAATGTTGTCGATAAAATAACGGATAGGCGTGCGCATATCTGCGCTATAGTTGTGCTTTCCGGTAATCGAAAAATAGACTACTTCCTGCAAAAAGTAGCGTATACAAATCATTAAGGGGATGGCTACGCCGATATACAGCACAATGGTGAGCACCTTTTTTCGACGCTGGTAAAAGAAAATATAAAAGGTGGTATAACTAATGAGCGTGCAGCAAAGCCAAGTGATGAAATAGAACGGATAACTGATCAACCTTCTGCCGAATATAAACTGCAGGATGGGGGTTTTGTTGGTTATGTAATTGCCTATTGCCCAAGTGATTTCCTGGAAGTTATAGAAAAGGAAAAAGCCTAAACAAAGCCAAAGCCATTTGTACTTCATGTTTAAAGGTAAGCGCTTTGTTTCGATGTTTGATGCCCAAATCTGTGATTGCCGCGTTTTCGTCTGCAAATGTGCCATTTGCATCTGCAAAAACTTTGTCGCTAAAATACCGGCTTTTGCAGAGCAAAACTGCCCAATGGAGGATTTGGTGCCTTTTTGCTGGTACTGCCTGGTATTTTAGGGCAACCAATCAAACCAACAAATGAAACAATTTTTATTAGCCTTATGGCTTTTCCCCAGCGTGTTATGGGCACAGCAGGGTGTATTAACCGGAAAAGTAAGGGGCAAAGACAGCCTCGTTCTAGTAGGGGCAACGGTTAACCTATACGAAGAAAGCAGCAAC
>JBCNPG010000572.1:0-2553 GCA_039593445.1 Pedobacter sp. | reverse complement strand
AATAAGCCTCCCGATGAAGAGAATAGCGATACTTTGCCATTCGGTACAGGCTTGCCACCCTTGGTAATGGTGCCGCTGATTTTCATGTTTTTTTCAGGCTGATAGGTGATAACCGGGTCCTGGTTGTTCATCAGGCTTTTCCAGCTTATCTTTCGCCAGCCTTGGGTAAGCAACAGGTTGTCTAATTCGGTGCGGGTTTTGGCGTCGTTGCTGAGGAAATAATGATTTGGTTTTTCTACATAGCCCGTAAGGTCTGCCGTAAGGAGCAAGCGGGTCAGGATATTGCTTTCGTTGTCTAGGTCGGGAGTTACGGTAGAAGCATTGGTTACCGAAACCGAAAAACTGCCTTGCACGGGCTTGGCTTCGTGGCTAACATTAAAGCTAAAATCTACGTTGCCCCGCTTGTCGTAGCCTGGCTTCAGGTTGACTGCGTTTACCTCGATTTTGTCGCTCGGGTTATTTACAAAGGCCAAGCGCTCGCAAACGGGCTGGTTATCGGGCGTAAAAAGGGTGAGTTGTACAATGCCCGATGGAAATTCGGCTTTTGGGGCGCTCACGGAAACCAATTGTTTGGCTGTTGGCAGCTTGGTGGTAAAATACACGTTGCCGTTGTGCTGGGCTACCAATTTGAGCTCGCCCTTGTTCAAGAGGTCTTCGGTCATCATGATTTTAACGGCCATTTTGCCGGTATCAACATTGTTTACGGCCATGACGTAGCCGCTGCTGGCCGCTTTAGGGAGCACGATGCTTTTTTCTGTTCCGTCGGCCAGTTTCACTTTCGCGGTATAGGTTTTGCCGGCAATCGGACTTAAGATAAACGAGCCCATGCCCAGGTAAGTGGTTTCGAACTTGAGCAGCTCTGTGCCGTCATTATCTACTACAGAGCCCTTAACGTTTTCGCCAAGGCCGCTCGAGTTAACGGCTTTGATGGCTACTTTGCTGGGCAGGCCTTCTACCATGCCGCCACCTTCCGGAAAAAATTGCACGTCAGTGCTTTTGGCGGTGGTTTTAATGGGAATATTTTTAACTATTTTTTGCTTGTTGGGCAGGGTGATGGTAGCCGTGATTTTACCCGATTTGTAAAGGCTGGGTTGCGTGTTGGTATAGCCGATTACAATTTCGCCATTGCTGTTGGTAATGGCTTTGCCTTTGGCAATGCTCCGTGCGCTCAGCTGCACTTCGTAAGCCACCTCGCAGGCGGCGTAGGGCTTGTTGTCTTTGTCGGTAAACTGAATGGTGCTGCTTACTTTCTCTGCATTGTTTTCGGTGCTCAGCACATCTTTGGTTTTGGTAAATACCTTGTTGGCCCAAGAGTTGCCGATTTTGATGGTTTTATCGAAAAAGAAATCAGGACTGGCGTTGCGCATCCATTGGGTGTAGGCCCTGATGCGGTAATTGCCTTCGCCCAGCGAATCCGTCAGCTTGAAATCGCCCCAGGTAATGCCGCTCTGCATGGGCAATTTGATCTGTCTTTTGATCGAATCGCGCTCGTTTATAAGTTCTACATACAAAATATTGCTAATGGTAGAAGGTTCTGATGTTTTGGTATCGACCACATAGGCCTTGAACCAGATATTGTCGCCAATGGCATAGTAGGGCTTATCCAGGTGCAGGTATATTTTTTCTTGCGGATATTTTTTGGTGTACTCTTCAAGCTTTTTGAGCAGAGCAGCAAAGGGGTCGTCGTCTGTAGTGAAAGCAGAAAGGCCGAACAGGGCCAATAGGGCAACGGATAAAATGAGCAGATTCCTTTTCATCGAAATAAAATAATAAAGCCTTAAGTTACAAAAACCTAAGGCTTTATTAAAATATAAAGAATTAAAAAGTTAGTTGATCGCTAAAAAGTGTTTTTCCACATCATGCTTTCTACAGGCCTGGTGGTTTTGTTGTTGTACTTGGCATTGCTTTTTGTGTTGTACAGGTTGCTGATGCTGCCTTCTACCACAAAGTAGATCAATTGGCCAATTGGCATGCCTGCATAAACCCTAACCGGTTGGGCACAGGAAATTTCAAGGGTCCAGGTATTGCAAAAGCCTACGTCGCCCTTGCCGGCAGTGGCATGGATGTCGATGCCCAAGCGGCCGGTGCTGCTTTTGCCTTCCAAAAATGGAACATGCGCATGGGTTTCGGTATATTCGAGTGTTACGCCCAGGTAAAGCGTACCGGGCTGCAGCACAAATCCCTCTTTCGGGATTTCGAAATGGTCTATCTTGTTGTGGGCCTTGGCATCGAGTACACGGTCTTTGTAGGTGGCCAAATATTTGCCCAGATGCACGTCGTACGAGTTGGTGCCCAAACAATCGATATGGAATGGCTCAATAATAATGGTGCCCTTATCTATTTCCTCAAGTATCAGTTTGTCTGAGAGTATCATTTTATGAAGTTTTGGACTAAATTATGATTAATTTAAGATACTTTTGTATTGATTTTCTAAATAAGAGATGCCAATAGTTTTTAATAGAAAAATTGATGACCAAACCATACTGGCTGTATGGAAAATCGAAGAAACCGAAGAAGAGCTCCTCGCCAGCCTGCAGCTTAAGCAGCACGAAC